>CAYYYG010000005.1:0-9260 GCA_964476135.1 uncultured Gammaproteobacteria bacterium
GCAGAGTTACACTGTGTCGCCTGCAAACAAACGAGTCGCTGGCCCTTTAATGTGTCAGCGTCAGCTCGGCCCGCTAATACGATAGTTATAAATAAGAATAATATTGTTTGCAGAATCGACGATTTTATTTTTATCATACTAAAACAGTACAACAAAAAAAAATGACTGTCAATACGAGCCAATAAAAAAACAGGAGCAGTTTAGCGCTCCTGTTTTTTTATTATTTAAGTTAAACTGCCGGTGGAGGAGTTGTGTTCGTGTTCTCCGGCTGCTGTGGCACCGGCGCTGCGGGCATGGCGACATTCGCCGTTACGCCTTTAGGGTTCGGACCATACTGATTGTCTCCCGGAGTACTATCAGTAACCATAAATATCAGAAAAACTATCCATCCTAAAACCGGAATCAGACATATAAGCGCCCACCAACCGGTTTTACCTGTGTCATGAAGCCGGCGCACACTAACGGCAAGCGATGGAACAAGCACTGCTAAAGAATAAATTCCAGATAACAGTCCGGACCCGCTATCACTTTTTAATCCCGTGATTCCGTCAGCCATACTTAAAACTATCGAAATGATTATATTGAACAAAACAAAATACCAGTACTCGGATCTGGCTGCACGACCACTGAAAGTGGCATATTTTTTTAATACTACCGTCTTATAATACTCAAAGTTTGACATACTATTTAAAAATTTTTAACTTGGTATACAAATATAGTGACACATTCTCAATTTTTATACAAGCTGACTTTGTATATTACCACAATCAGGAGAGCAATACCAAACATTTGTGTTACCGAAAGCACATTATGGTAATAAAAATAATCAATACACACGGCAGATGCGGGCCATACCAGCTCACATATCGTACTTACCCGGGCAGGTACCTGCTTTAATCCGTAATAGTAAATAGCAAGCGCTACTAAGCCCGATGTCATGACAATAGTAATCAACGCATACCATTGAGCAGCGCTAACTAACGACAGCGATTGTCCTTGCCCGTTTAGCAACACCAGCAATAACGCAAATATCGGAGTAATGCCAAATCTTAAAGCGGTGCCGCCTAAAATTGTCGTTTTCTTCAAGAATATTTTACTGATTGCAGTTGAACTACCCCATAAAAAACCGGCGGCTAGAGCCATCAAGGCAGCCGACAATGTCTCCGATCCGGTTGATAAATCTACCTTGAGATCTTTAAAAGTGATTAAATATGCCGATAGTAGCCCAATAGCAGCCCAGACAATAAACTGCCTGGTAATTTTTTCTTTCAGAAGTATCGAAGCTGAAAGTATCGCCCAAATTGGTTGAAGCTGCTGCAAAAGCACGACGACTGAAAAAGGAATGTAATTTACTTTTCCAAGGGCAGCAGTGTAGAGAAGCGTACCTAAGGCGCCAGAAAACAACGACACAGCAAGAACCGCGATCCATTCTCTTTTATCTAGTTTTTTTATGTCGCCGACCCATTTATATGCGACAAAAATAAGCACCATGAATCCGAGCAGATGCTCGTAAAAAACCACAACCGAAGGCGGTAGAGTATAAAGACTTCGTCTAAGAATTCCATCGAAGCTCCAAATAAGCGCGGCAATGATTATAAAAATAAATCCGTATTTTGAAGACAGTTTATCCATTGTCGTTTAATATTTTTTTTATCTCCGAAACGTCTTGCACTATGCGCTTTACAAGATCTTCAACCGTAGTAAATGACATAATTTCCCTGATTTTTTTTACCACATCGACTGTTATCGGTTTTCCGTACGTTTCCGGAAAATCTTCTGCAGGTATGTCGAGCACGTATATTTCAATAGTTCTTACGGTCTCATTAAAAGTCGGTACAGGGCCAACATGCAGCGCTCCATTATATTTAATACCCTCGATTATCAATTTGCAGGCATATACACCATCTTCAACATTGAATTCTTTAGGCACCGCCAAATTTATAGTCGGGACACCCATCTGTTTACCGCGTCCGTGTCCTTTTATCTGCTCACTGATAAATTGCATACCCTATTGTACCCGACAATGTTAAAATTTGATCATGAAACTGTTAATAACCGGTGCTGGGGGCTTGATAGGTTCAAGAGTTGTCGAGATATTATCAAACAAAAATATCGAAACGGCGACGCCTTCGAGTCGAGAACTGGACATACAAAATCACCAGAATACCAAAACATACATTAAGCAGTTTATGCCCGACTGCGTAATCCACGCAGCCGCCATGACCGATGTTAATAAAGCTGAGGAAGAGCGAAATGACATTTCGGGAACGGCATGGAAAATTAATGTTAATGGGACAATTTCTGTCGCCGAAGCAGCCAAATCGGTAAATGCTTTTTTTATCCAGATTTCAACGGATATGGTTTTCTCCGGTGCCAAAGAAAATAAAGGGCCATACAGTGAATCGGAAAAACCGGAAACCGATCCGGCCAAACTCTGCTGGTACGGATATACCAAATCTGAAGCCGAAAGGCGAGTAGGGGAGATACTTTCAAACGACTTCGCAATAATTCGCCCATCGAATCCTGTGAGAAAAAAATATGATCGAAAACCCGATTACGTAAAAAAAATCCTCACAGCCTACGATCAGGGTAATAAGATATCATTGTTTAACGACCAATATCTGACCCTTACTTATATTGATGAAGTCGCAGCAGCAATCGAAAAAATTATCGAAAATAGATACACTGGCATATTCCATGTTTCCAGTACCGATTTATTTACTCCGCTTGAGCTCGGCGAATATGTGCTCGAAACAGCCCGGGGTGTAAAAAACCGTGTACAGGCCGGCTCTCTCGAGAAATTTTTGCTTGGCTCGAAATGGCCATCCAGATACCCCCAATACGGTGGCCTCAAGGTGGGAAAGACCCAAAGCATACTCAACATTAAATTCAACAGTTGGCGACAAACCATCGACGCTATCCTCAAGAACTAATGAAAATCTTTATCGCAGAACCTGCAGAAATTAATCAGAAAGCCTCTGAGATTTTATCGGCAAATGGCCACATGCCGGTAACCCACATCAAGGAGACAGACGATATAGAGTGCGTAATCGTCCGTACTTTAACAAAATGCGATAAGCAGTACCTGGATCGCTTTTCGAATCTAAAATATTTACTGCGCGTTGGGGTAGGGTTGGATAATATCGATATTGAGGAGTGCAAGCGAAGAGAAATTCAGGTAATAAACGCGCCCGGATCAAATGCCAATGCCGTTGCCGAATACGTAGTCGGACTCATGATCGCGGCGTCGAGAAACTTAATATTACAATCCGATCGACTGAAAAAAGGAAAATGGCGCAACATGCAGCTGCTTGGGCGTGAACTATCGGGGAAAACAATCGGGATTATAGGCTGCGGGGCAATCGGCAAACTGGTCGCCAAAAAAATCAAATCATTTGATATTGACGAAATACTAGGCTACGACCCTTACCTTGATTCTGCAACTCTTGAAACATTTTCGATAAAAAAAACCGACCTAAATACTCTTTACTCCCGCTCCGACTATATAACGCTGCATCTTCCACTTCTTAAGGATACTAAAAAAATGATCTCGGAAGCTCAATTTAAGGCGATGAAAAAAGAAACCGTACTCATAAATACCTCGCGCGGAGAAATCCTCGACGAAGACGCTTTGATTAATGCATTACTCAAAAATACCATAAGAGCGGCCGCGATTGATGTTTTCGAGAATGAGCCGAATGTTAATAAAAAATTACTCGAAATTCCTAATCTGATAGCAACTCCTCATATCGCCGCACTTACTGAAGAAGCAGATGAGGAGATGGCAGTTCAACCGGTCAAAAGACTATTGTCTATTTTAACTTCTCCGCCTCAAAAAGAACCTGTCTGACACGCTCGTTGTTGGGATCAAATTCCAGAGCTTTTTTAAGATAGTATATGGATTCTGTTTTTTTCCCGGCCTTAAGCGACATGACTCCCGCATTGACATAAAGTGCTTTCTGATTGGGCGCCTTTGCTATTGCCTCTTTTATGTGAAATATTGCCTTATCCATATTGCCCAATTCACTGTATACCACCGCTATATTCTGATCTGCCTGCCATATTCCCTTATCGATTTCCAATGCGCGGTTGTAGGCCATAATCGCGCCGTTATAAACCTGTGCCTCAGTATAGGTTAGGCCCAAGTTGTAATAAGCATATGCATTGTTTGGATTCAGCTGGAGCGCATTTACGAATTCCCGCTCGGCTTCCGGATAATTTCTATGGCGCCGATGCATGTCGCCTAAATTCATATGGGCGACCGGACTGTATATTGCAGTTTTTCCGGTTGCGATCCATAAATAATCTTCATTACGGAAATCGAGATTTCTGACAATCGTTCTTATACAAAGTGCTGTAACTATAATCATTAAGCCTATATAGAATCCGGTTTCATACTTTTTCTTGTTGAATAAATTCACAACGACATAACTCACAAGAAAGAAAAAACCGATCGACGACAGATATCCATACCTTTCATTAACAATCGATGACAGTCCGAAAGGCGTAAGGGTAGGCGCAAGCGCAAGCACAAAAACCGCCAACCAAAAAAATAATGGACGAAACCAGCGGAAGGTAATATAAAGAATTCCAAGAAACAGTAAAAAGACAACTACTCTCGAACCGTAAACAAAGGAGGTCATTACGAAATCTGAATAGTAAAATGTGAGTTTGTCTGGCCAGATATATATCTCAAAATACGTGCTTATTGCAGTCGGTATCTGCAAAATCGGATTGGAAGAAATTTTTTCGGCAAACTGTTCGTGTTTTACGTCGGCGATCCGGGTGGTGATTAAAGAAATGTAGTTAAGCATGTATAATCCGGAGATCCCAAAAAACGGCAGTACTTTTTTCCAGGTTTTTTTTATTTCTGTAAAAAGAAGCAGGAATAGTGTAAGAATAAAAGGCAGTATCGAACGGTCGCCCGATAAGGTCGATAAAACCGCCAACCCCATCGATAAGTAGTAATACTTCTTATTTTTGAAAGAATACAAAAACGAAAGAAACGATGCCAGAATAAAGAAACTATATTGAGCATATACACCACCCGAGATCCAGGTAACCGCTTCAGCAATGGCCGGATGGACGGCGAATATAGCAGCGGCGACAAATGCAATCGGCAGACTCGAGAAAGCGAAAAGCAGCATAAATATTAGCCACACATTGCCTATATGGAAAAGTATGTTGACAATATGAAAAGGAAGCGGCGTAATGCCGAAAGTGTTGACGATAATATAGTAGATAATAGGTCTGACGAATAATATCGATCTGGTGGTTGCGAATTTTAGTGTAGTAATTTCGGGGTTGTTTTTTATAATGCCGACATCGTCCGAAACAAAGTCGCCGCCCAATGAGTTTGCATAAGCTATAAATACGATTACGGCCAGAAAGATAAAATATCCGATATGGCTGCGGAACCATTTCAGCGGCGAAACCGATGGAAAAGCAAATGAACTATGGTGAGAATCCGGCTCCGAAACGATTTTTTCAAATCTATCAGACGGCAATTTACTTTTTAGATAATCGCGGACCATTATTTCCGACAAACCAAGCTCCTTCGCTATCTCAGCAATCTTTTTGGAACGACTGTGTTTTTTGATATATCTTTTGTGCTCCCGAGTTATGCTCATGTATTTTATCAGTATAAAATTAGTTATAATTGGATGCAATTGAAACGAAAATATGCGCAAAAACACTCTGGTGTCAGTAGTCATAACAACCAAAAACGAAGAAAAAAACATCGGTGCCTGTCTTGAATCTATAGTCAATCAAAGCTACGATAAGGTAGGCATAGAAATTATCGTGGTCGACAACAACTCAACTGACGCTACTAAACGCATCGCAGAGCGTTACACCGATAAAATCTTCAACAAAGGATCAGAAAGATCGATGCAGCGCAATTATGGTGCATTCCACTCAAAAGGAAAATATTTCATGTATGTCGATGCCGATATGACTTTACATAGCAATCTGATTACCGAGGCCGTGAATATGATGGAAGCTGACGAAGAACTGGTAGCACTTTATATTCCGGAGATAGTAACCGGCAACTCTTTCTGGAGCCGCGTAAGAAGGTTCGAAAGAAGCTTTTATGATGCGACGGTGATCGACTGCGTACGATTTATACGTATGGACGCATTCCACAAAGTGAATGGATTCGATGAGACCATGACCGGCCCGGAGGACTGGGACTTCGATAAAAAAATCCGAATAATTGGAGATACGGGAATCACTAAGTCGCCCGTATACCACAATGAAGCCGGATTCTCCCTTTCCAAATATTTGAAAAAGAAGGCATATTATGCGGAAAGCTTCAACACATACATCGAAAAATGGGGACAGTATGATGCTGATATTAGAAAACAGTTCGGTTTCTATTACAGATATATTGGCGTTTTTATCGAAGAGGGGCGCTGGAAAAAAATGATCAGGCACCCCATATTGACAATCGGGATGTATGCGCTTAGGTTTCTCGTCGGGATAACATTTTTAATAAGTAAATGAAAATTTTATTAACCGGAGCAAGCGGCTTTTTGGGCAAAAACCTTGCTGCACGGCTAAAAAAAGACGGACACAACATACTTCAGACAGCAAAAAAACAAGCTGATAATACAGTTTCAGTAGACCTCCTGGATTACCGATCGACAAAAAACATTATTGAAGACTTTCGACCGGAGGTAATTTTTCACTGCGGAGCAATCGTAAATCTGTCACGCAATCTGGAAACGGCGGAAAAATGCATCGATATAAATATAAAAGGAAGCTTAAATCTACTCGAAGCCTGCCGCGCACACCCGCCGAAAAAATTTATCCATACAAGCACGGAAGAAATATACGGCAATAGTTCAGCACCTTTTAAGGAAAGCTCGCTCCCACAACCTCCATCGATGTATTCTATTTCCAAATTAGCAGTTGAAAATTTAAGTGCCGGCTATGGTAAAGAAATCGGATTTATTGTCCGATCCATCCGACTGGCCACTATGTATGGGTTTGATACAAATACGCAACGGATGGTGCCGTCAATCGTGCTGAAAGCACTCAAAAACGAACCGGTCGAGCTAAACTCCGGAAAGAAAAAAAGAGATTACTTGTACATCGAAGACGCTGTCGAATGCATGGTCCGGGCGATGACCTGTGAAACGGGGGAAACATGCGAAGTGATAAATGCGGGCGGAGGACGCTCATATTCGCTTGAGGAGCTGGCAAAAAAAGTGATTGCGGTTGCCGAAAGCGACTCAGAGCTAAGACTTGGCGTATTTCCTGACCGGGTCAATGAATCCGATCTGTGGCTCATGGATATTAGTAAGGCTAAAAAAATTCTTAATTGGGAACCAAAAATGGAACTAATCGAGGGAATCAAGAAAACCGTAGATTATTACAGGAAATCTATAATATAATAATCGCACTCAAATGGATTTGACTGAAAAAAAACTCCGAAAAGAAATTCAGACGAAGATCACCAAGATCTTCGACCGCCGGAAAAAAAAGAAGAAATTTATCCCCGGTAAAACCTGGATACAATACTCAGGCGGCGTCTTTGACGACCTCGAAATCAACGAAAGTGTAAGCACGCTTCTTGACGGCTGGTTCGGCTTAGGCAAACATGCAGACGCTCTGGAAAAAGGACTTGCAAAATTCGTCGGCGTGCGCGGCTCTATTCTTACCAACTCCGGATCAAGCTCCAATCTGCTCGTTATCGCTTCACTCATGTCGCCGATGTTTGCCGGCCACCTGAATCCGGGTGATGAGGTAATAACAATGGCCTGCGGATTTCCAACAACCGTTAATCCACAGGTGCTTTATGGACTTGTACCGGTATTTCTCGATGTAAATCCGGAAACCTACAACATAAACGTAGAAGATCTGGAGCGTGCTCTTACCAAGAAAACAAAACTCGTAATGATAACGCATACGCTCGGCAACCCCAACGAAATGGACAAAATAGTAAAATTTTGCCGTGACAATAAGCTCTTTCTTGTAGAGGACAACTGCGACGCACTTGGCTCGGAATACGATAAACAAAGGACGGGCAGCTTCGGTGTTCTGGCAACACAGTCATTCTATCCGCCGCATCATATGACGATGGGAGAGGGGGGAGCCATCCATTATAACGATAAAAGATTCGAAAGGATCACAAGATCGCTGCGTGACTGGGGACGATCCTGCTGGTGCCGCGGCGACAATAAAGACATGCTTGGCACCTGTGGAGTACGCTTCAATTATCGCGTCGGCGGCCGGCCTTACGATCATAAGTACCTTTTTAACCAGATTGGCTTTAACCTTAAACCGATCGAACCTCAGGCGGCGATGGGCGTTCATCAATTGCGCCGCATGCCTTACTTTATAAAAAAACGGGCGGAAAATTTTAAGCGGATGCACGAGCATGCCAAACGCTGGGAAAAATATTTCATACTTCCTAAGTCTTTACCCAAAGCCAAACCCTGCTGGTTTTCGTATCCACTAACAATCCGCGACGGAGTAAAAATCAACAGAAAAGATATGATTATGTATCTTGAGGAACGTATGATCCAGACACGCCCCCTTTTTGCCGGTAATTTGGTCCGCCAGCCCGCTTACTTCAGAGTTAAATACCGCACTATCGACGATCTGAAAAATTCCGATCGGGTACTCTACAACACTACGTTTCTTGGAATTTATCCGGGGATCGGAAACGAAGAAATCGATTACATGGCCGATGTTATGGATAACTACCTCAAAAGCAACAAAAAATTATGATTAAAAACTAATATCCCCTTAAGTTGGAAATTAATATTTATTGGCTAATCAGAATTATACTCCGCCGATAAAATAAACAGAGATATAAGCATGACGGAAAAATTAAAGGTACGGGAACCGATCATTACACTGAACGAAGCGGAAGTCTTGGCACGAATGATTCGTGCAACTGTCAATAATATCGATCCTGATCGCAGGAGAGAATATGCGCACGTCAACGGATCAGGCAAAACACGTGTGGAGTCGTCCGACACATCGATATTCGACGATAAAACAACTACTCAGCTCACCCATAACCTTATAACTTCCGAATCTGGGAATAAAAACAAAATGATGCTTATTGAGCATCATCCCGACGGCACGCAAAGCCGCCTGGAGATTGAAATGAGACGAGGCGGGATGTTGAGAAGGAACAAAGCCACTTTTAACATTGAGCCTGAACCCGAGCTGAATGAAGGTGAAGTTCTGGGTTTCGACCACTTAACCACATTCGCTGTTGCGATGCTGGCTAATATTGTTAAACC
>CAYYYG010000005.1:9360-43515 GCA_964476135.1 uncultured Gammaproteobacteria bacterium
ATGAGTGATTTCTCATCGGGCACAGTATTGGCAGGACCAAGCAGATAGGCAACCCCCGATTTTTTAATTGGGGTCGAAAGCGAAGGTTCGCAGCTTATTATGAATGGCATGCCGCACATAAGAAAATCCCAGATCTTAAGCGGTTCGATAAAATAGGTCGAGCCGAATTTGTCATCATAGACGGCTACGCCAATATCGCAAGTTGCCGCCACCTCTTGCCAGCTGCGCCTGCTGGTAAGGTGCAATACTTCGAAAGACTTTAATCCGTATTTTTTACCATACTCAGCGAAAGCCTGATGCTTTCCGGTTGGAGCAACAACAAACTCGAGATCGGGCCGGAGGCTTTCCATTTTTTTGAATAACCCGAATAAAATGTCAAACTGCCGATCGGTAAGCAGACTACCTGTCCAGGCCACACGATTACCTTTTTTACTATCTTTTCCGGACTCATATAGAGATGAGTCAAATGGAGAGGAATTGGGAATATATTTAGCGTCAACGCCGAAATTCTCTTTTTTATAGTCCTTAAGCGATTCGCATATCACCCAAGTCTGATCGCTGCCTCGGGTTGCGATTTCATCGGCTTTTTCGTAGAGATACTGCAATATTTTATTGGAAAATCTGTTTTTATTGAAATCGACAGCATAAAATACCAGATAAAGTCCAAGAATCCGTCTGAGCCAGACCAAAGGAACGGCAGAAAGCGGATCGATGCCAATTACCAGCACTTTTTCTTTTTTATGCTTCAGAAGATAATAAAAACCGAAAATAAAGATTAAGAAGATATCAAGCAAATATTTCAGCGGCGCGAATTTTCCCAGAAATAGCGGCAAATTGAATATCTTTTCTTTTTTCCAAACTCCGAGTTTTATCCCCCGGTCTAACCCATCAATCGGTATCTGTAATGTATCAACGGTCCCTCCGCCCGACATAGCGTTGGCGACACTGCTGTATGGCCCCTCAAGTGCATCATGAGGCGCAACCTTACGATAAATAATATGAGTGACAATAAGAATCTTGGAAAATCTATCCATTCTTTTTGAAAAATACGGCTCTTAAGGCCGCAAATAAGTACAAGGCAGCAATCACCGAGATGTTGACTATGTTGACTCTAACATAAGCATCGATATTTTTCGGGGCGGTCAGAAGAGCAATAATGTAAAAGGGCATAATAACCGGCAATATCAGTCCGTAACGGCTGCGCCTGGCAAGAAAATAACTGTTCATATACATAACCGCAGAATATAGGATACCGAACGCGCTTGCGGTTCCGAGAATGGGTGCGATCGCCATAAATTTTTTTCCGAAGACAATATTTATCAGCAGGGGTGCGAAATTTAAATATATAAAATAGGCAACCGCTCCGAAAACAGCGATCCCGCCGAGTGAATATAGGAGAACAATATCCTGGCGAGTATTTTTTTTACCTCTGGAAAAATAAACAAAGCTTAATGCGATTAGAGGTCCAAATACGTAATAAATAATTTTGGCGAATATGGACCAGGAATTATAGAGCCCGCTGGCTTCTGCGTCCAAAAATTTTTTCACGAAGACGACATCGATATTATTGAAAAAAGTGAGTGCTATGGTTGAAACACTCGTGATAACAAACTGCTCGTTCTGAAAAAATGCCCTAAAACTCATCGCAGTACTACCAATATTTGCCTTCATCTTTGCTGCACATTTATTCCTTACGGCACGATAACTTAGGATTGAACCGGCAAGTAGAGAAGCAGCAAAAAATACAAAAACAACACCATAACCGTACGGCGTCAGAACAATGATCACTGCGCCGGTAAATTTGATGGAGGTAATAATTAAACCGATAATCGAAAAAGCGGTAAAAAGCTGTAATCCCTGTAAAAACGCCTGATATAGACCAAAATAATATGTTAAAGCCAATATGGGAAAAAATGCAGCAGCGCTTATATAGGAAAGGTTTGTGAGCTTGGGAATAAAGGGAGAAAAAAGCAACACTACAACTCCTATCCACCAATATAATTTTATGATCCTGACAAAAATTTTTTCTATGCTGAGCGTGTATTTTTCCGGTGATTCGGCCGAGGCAATTCTCTGTATGATGACAAGCGAGACGATTGTAATAGGTATTGTAAATATTGCAAGGTAAGAAAAAAGTGCCGCAATTTCACTCAAACCTTCGGGGCCGAGACTGCGACCGACGAAGGAATTGAAAAGATAGTTCAGTATATTTATAAAAAAAGAAGAGCCTGTCATGAAAACCCCTCCCTTTAGGTATGAATTATTCCAGACGGCTCTGAGTTTTTTCTTCATCGTGTCTATAGTATAGCACTGTGTTATCATAAAGCATGCTCAACCAGGAAATTTGCGAACGATTTCTCTGCTGCCCGAAAGATAAATCTACATTAGAATACTCAGAAAAAACACTTACCTGTCTGAAGTGTCATGAAAAATACGAAATCTCAGACGGTATCGTAACTATAATTCCCGATCTAACGCCCGATATAAAACTCTCAATCGACAAATGGGATGAATTTTACCGGAAAGAACTTGATTCTCATAAATTTAATGAGGAGTACGAGCGTTACATGAAAATGCATTTCATAGATGTATACCGGCAGGTGAACAGAGTCAAAACAATCATAGATTCTGTTTATATGGAAATAGGCTGCGGACCCGGATTTTTTATGCAGAAGATAGCGCCCGAATGCGAATTTGTTATCGGTATAGACTTCTGTCCGAGTGCACTCAAAATCGCAAGCCGGATGCTTAAAGAAAAAAACATTACCAATTATCTTCTAATTCAGGCCGACATTCTCAGAATGCCGATACATTCAAACCGAATAGACCTCATATACGGCGGGGGAGTGATCGAACATTTCGAAGACACGCAAAAATGCGTGAATGAACTGTACCGGGTACTGCGCGAAGACGGGGTAAGCTTCAATACCGTTCCTTACTTGAATATCGGTTCGCTGACTTACCGGCAGGTATGGGGCAATATTCCCAATTTCCCAGTACTTAAACAGATCGCCGAGTTTGTACATATAAAACTTCTCAAAGGAAAACACATGATTTTCGGTTATGAAATGTCTTTCCTCGCATCCACTCTAAAAAAGGTACATGAAAGAGCAGGCTTCAAAAATGTAAGCGTGGAGCAGTTCGATGTAAAAATGGTCTTTGAATTTTTGCCGGGCTTTGCGAGAAAACCATTCATGTGGCTTGCGGCAAATTCCCGCTTTTTCTGGCCGATGGTCAAAGTTTACGGATCGAAATAACGGCTTATGAAACTGACCGACAAAAAATACTATCTCGCATTATGCGTAGTCGCTTTATTATATGCGATCGACCTGATTTTCAATTACCTGAATGTCGATCTCAACTTCAGCTTCGGATATCTGGATCAGCAGGCCCATTGGCAGTCTGTACACGACTTGTGGAGTGGTAAAGTAATATACAAAGATTTTATCTGGGAATACGGGATACTGATGCTTATTGTCCGCCTGCCCATTTTTCTTATATTCGGACAAAACTATTTATCTAACTTGGTAAATAATTACTTCTTTCTGCCTGTACTCGGAATAGCTCTGAGCTACATGACAGCCAAAGAATACCTGAACAAAAAATCAATAATTGTTTTTATGCTGCTCGCTTTTTTATATCGAACAAACAGCGACTACAATGCTATACGCCACTTAATTCCCGAATTCGGACTGATGCTTATCATGACCGGATTAACGGCTCAAAATAAAAAGAAAACATTAATAGGCAGTGCCTTGATAGGCTTAGCTCTCACTTCAAGCCCGGAGTATGCAATTATCGGCGGGATAAGTACTGTATTCTTTCTATTTTTTCATCTAATAAAGTCCAAAAAACACAGGCTGGACGCAGTTTGGCAGACATTGACATTTCCATTTGCTATCGGAGTTTTTTATCTTATATATCTTGGCGCAAACAATACCATCGGTAAAGCGATTACTTTCCACCGCGAGCATATTCAGGCTTTTTATACGGACAGCCCCTGCCGCGAGTTTTTCCCGAGGCCTGATTCTTTAGGAACTATAATGCAGTCTCCTCAAGGATTTCTATCTAACTTATTCGGCGTATTTTATCGACTAAATGTTTACGCGATACCATTAATGCTATTATTTTTGGCTTTCCTCGTTTTTAGAAATAAAAAATCAAAATGGTTCGCTGTCGAGTTGACAATGCTGTTTTATTCAATACTCGCATTTACACGAACCATCAATACTCCCTGCTACATACATTACGGCCTGATTTTTGTATTTATACTGACTGTCAAATACGCTTTCTCGGCAAACTCCCGCACTATCGTCAAGTATGTTTGCATTGCGCTAATTATATGGCTCAGCATCGCTTCGGGTTATAATACGATAGCCAAACAGATTTTCGGATACTTCAGCAAATCTCCCAATGACATACAAGAGTATCTACCGGAAGCGGGAATCCGAATAGATAAAAAACGCGTCGAGGAATATTTATATGTGAAAAACTATATTGAAAGTCAGACCTACGGGAATAAATTGGTTTTCGTATATCCGGATGGTCCTTATAATTTAATACTTAAAAGAGAATCGCCGGTCGGATCTTTCAGCACATTATATTCAAGCCTCGTGCCGTCTATCGAAAAATACTCGGTAAAAGAGCTTCAGGCAGGCAAGCCGGAATTCGTAATCATTAATAAATATAATTCTTCAAGCTATAAAAGCAATGTTAACGGCGTAACCTACAATATTTATTCATCAGGAAAAGACATAATCTTTCGCGGCATTACCGGCGGAATTGAAGATTATATAAATACTAATTATGACTTGGCGGAAAAACGCGACATGGCCTGGATTCTAAAACGGTCAAAATCACCTAAAAAACCTTTGCCTTTTCTGGTACCGGCAGCGGTGAATTCACCTTGGAACACTAAATACATCAATCTCGAACCCGAGCCGGTACAGCTAACCGACGCCGTGGTTCTTAAAGTAACAAACTCTCGAGCGCAGATTATGCTCAGCAACAATCTTAAAGGAGGAGCACAAATAGTCATACCGGTAAAAATCGATATCGGGGCAGCAAAACCGCTGTCTAAATTCGTATATCAGACGGCACTCATTACAAACAACGGCGGCGTCATACAGACGAATGCAAACTTCATAACCTCCGATTGGCAAGATGTGATAATCGACATACCTCAACTTCCACCATCGGACTTCATACAGACAGTAGTAATTGCTCTCACTGACAATCTTGGGTTTCTGCCTTGGGGCAGGCCGCTAAGTTTCAGCATTAAACAGCCGCGAGTGTTTATTCTTAATCCTGATCTTAAAATTGACGATGCTATTATTAAATAAATGCATACCTCCGATATAATCGATCTTGAAAAACTCGAAAATAAACACTGGTGGCATATCGCTAAAAGGGAAATTATCAAAAGCTGCGCCGATCGGTTCGGAAACAGGGGAAATGTACTTGAGATCGGAGCCGGTTCCGGCTCGCTTCTTAACAGTCTAAAATCATTCGGCGAAACAACCGCGGTCGACATGAATGCTGCAGCAATAGCCGCCTGCCGGGCGAAGGGGATAGTGGATCTGCACGAGACTTCATTCGAAAATTTTCAGTCCAAAAAAAAATTCACGGTTGTTGTTGCGGCGGATATTATCGAGCACATAAAAAACGACCGCGCCGCTATCGATAAAATATATTCGATTACAGAATCTGGTGGGGTTTGTATCATTCACGTTCCGGCCTTCCAGTTTTTATATTCTTACTGGGATAAAAAAATGGGTCATTACAGGAGATATTCCGTCAAAGATCTGGAAGAGGTGATTACGGACGCCGGATTCAAAATAGAATTATCGACTTACCGGCTGATGATTTTTATGCCTCTGGTATGGCTATTCCGCAAATTCAAGAAGGATTCCGAAACCTCAGATTTCAACGAAATTTCCAGTCTCAACCGCGTATTCTTGGCAGTCGCACGCATGGAAAATTACCTTATTAAAATCGGTGTGAAATTGCCTTTTGGGCTATCGATATTAATCGTTGCGCGAAAATAAATGAAATATAGTGTAACCGTTCCGGTATTCAACGAAGACCGTAGACTACCGCGATATTTTCCGAAATTAATCAAAGTGCTCGGCTCGATATTGCGGGATGATTACGAAATTATTTTAGTTAACGATGGATCAAACGATAATACAGGGCTCGTGATAAATAATCTGGAAAAAAAATACGGAGGAAAAATCATAACCATTCATCTTGATAAAAATTATGGAAAAGGATATGCGATAAAAACGGGCTTTGAACGCAGTCGGGGGAACTTTCTGTTTTTCACTGACTCCGATCTTTCGGTGGATTTGGAAAAGGCATTGCCACCAGCTATTAAATCACTTGAAAAGAATGATGTGGTTATCACCTCCAGACGATTACACGAAAGCAAAATACTAATACATCAAGAAAAAAAGCGAGAATTTATGGGGTCCGTATATACATTCGTCGCAAATAAGATTCTCTTAACAAATTACAGCGATCTGACATGCGGATTTAAGGGATTTAAGAAGGATGCCGGACTCATGTTATTCCGAACGCTCCTTTGCCCGCGCTGGTCGTATGATGCGGAAATCCTGTATAAAGCCAAACGATTTAATATGAAGATCGCAGAAATTCCGGCCGAATGGACAAACGATTCCGGCACAAAGGTCAGACTTTCCACCGATATTATAAGATCCTTTGCCGATCTTTTCAAAATCAGATTTCAAATTGACACTTTGAAGAATACCTGATACTATTTCACAATAAACCGTAAAATATGAAAGACATAAAACTGAGAGACTTCATCCCGCCGGTCGTATTTTATGCCTATATGCACGCGATCGCACATTTATTCGGATCTAACAAAAATTATTACCATACGGAACTGAAAGAATTCGTTTCTCCGGTTTTCAATTCATATTCCGGAAGAACCCACGAAGACATTCTTATCGACTACCTGCTCGGTTTCAAAAAAGAGGGAACATATGTAGATATCGGTGCCAACGACCCCGACTTTCCCGGACATACAAAACGCTTTTACCTGAAAGGCTGGAGCGGGATAGCTGTTGAGCCGCAGAAAAAACTTTATGAAAGACTCTGTCAAAAAAGGCCACGCGATATCAATCTGCGAATCGCAATCGATTCAATAGCGGGCAAGGCTACATTCTACGAACTTCCGGATATGGATGTCGGCTCAACCCTAAACGCCACCATGGCCAAACTAACATCGGTTTGGCATAAAAATGCCAAAGTAGTGAAAACCGAAATAGAAACCATGACGCTTGAAGGGATGCTCGATAAGCACCTGAAAAACAGAGAAATAGATTTCATGAATATCGATACCGAAGGCACGGAGCTTCGGGTCTTGAAAAGCGGTAACTGGAAAAAATACCGGCCCAAACTCATAATAATCGAAATCGTCCATTTCGACCGGAATGAGATTGTGCAGTACTTAAAAACCAAAGGCTATACGCTTATCTTCGTTAACGACACTAACGGAATCTTCAAGGATGAAGGTTGGGAAGTCAAACTCTAGACTTATTCCACTCCAAAGTTTTTTTCATTCCCTCAGAAAATGAGGTAAATTGCGGCTTGCCGAATTCATGGGAGTATTTCGATAAATCCAGCTTCACGATCTGCGGATCTGTTGCGATGTGTTGTTTTTTCTCGTTTACTTTTGGAACAACAACTTTCGCGCCGGTTTGCCGGGCGACTTCTTCTGCCAGCTCTTTAATGCTCACTGAGTCGATGCCGCCCACATTGTAAATTAAATCCTCTCCGTAAAGAATAATATTGAGCAACATCGAGATGATATCGGCAATATATCCCCAAGTCTTAACGGCCGTGCCCTGATCCATAAGGGTAATTTTTTTCTCCTCGAACGCGCGTTTTATAAATTCCCCAAGAACTCTTTTGTCTTTAACCGATATCCCAGGGCCGTAAACGTGCGAAATACGGGCTACAAACGCCTCCACTCCCTCGTCGCGACGATACATGGAGCAAATTGTCTCTCCCAGCCGCTTGGATTCACCGTATATGGAGCGCACGCCTGAGGTTGCGATATTGCCGTTAAAAGTTTCCGGCACCGGCACCATATTTGCAGGAATGTCGCCGTATACTTCGGCGGAGCTGAAAAACAGAAATTTTGCGCCATATTTTTTTGCGATTTCAAGCAGGCGGCGTGTCGTATTTACATTAAGTTCGATCGTTTCGAATTTGTTTTCGATAAATTTCTGAGGTTGGGCGTAGCAGGCGGCGTGAAAAATATAATCAACTTTCTTATCGAAATTAAATTTCTCCGACAAATCGACCGCCTGAGGAATAATTCTTTTATCTGCTTTTGATAAAGCCGCTATATCACTATTTGGACCGTGGAGACTCAAACAATACAAGCTAATTCCGTAATCATACTCATGGTTGAGATATGCCACCAGATATGCGATATACCTGCCGAACAAACCGTTTGAGCCGGTGAGGAGAATTTTCTTACTTCTAAGCGCCCGGCAGTCCACTTGTTTGATGATAACCTTGATATCTTGCTCAATGATGTTCATATATATATCTACACGTCATCCTCAGCCCAAAGGGCTAAGGATCCATAAATCCAACAACTTCAAAAATATTATTTAAGGCGAAAAGGGTTTGATATAAAGATGTCGCTTCAGCTCCTCACGGTCAAGCGGTGGTGATTGATCTTCGATACCTGTGTTCCAGCCAAGCCTGGGTTCAAGCACCGTCTTTATCTGAAGTTTAACCTCACATATTACCGGACCCTTCATGGCGAGAACTTTTTTTATCTTCTTCTCGACTTGCCCATTCGTTTTTATAATCTCGGTTTTCAGGCCATAAGCCTCAGCAACTTTCCGGAAATCGGGGAAAGTGTAACCCCACTTCTGTGCTGCGCCAACATATCTAGATTTGAGATATGTGTCCTGATACTGCATTATTATTCCGTAAGACTCATTATTGAGAACGAATACCTTGACGGGGATGTCGTACATTTTGTAAGTTTGAAGTTCTTGGATGTTGACCTGCATCCCGCCGTCGCCGATAGTACAGACTACATTCTTAGCACCTTTTTTGCGAGCAAGCCCCGCACCCATTGCGGCGGCAAATGCATAACCCATCGGACTATGCGACCAGGAAGTGATAACACGCTGATTATTTTTTACCTCAAACGCCTGGGCGAGGGGAACAATATTGCCGCCGCAGTCGCCGACAATAATATCTCCAGGCTGCATCAGCTCCGACAGCTTTTTCATAAAATAATACGAATGAACACGGTCGGATTTTTTTTCATATTCGGGCAGAACCGTTGGGTATTCGAGCTGCCATTCTTTCGTTTCTTTAAGCCATGAATCGAAAACCGGGACTTTGGCCGACCGCATCGCCTGCGTAAGATAAGGGATAAACTCCTTAAGATCCGCGTTTATATTTACATGCCCTTTGATGGGCTGATCCTTAATTTCACCCCAGTCAACATCGACAATATATCTTTTCGCCTCGCGGGCAAAACTGTCAAGCCGTCCGCCGGTTTGCCGGCCGTCATGGCGGGAACCCAGCGATAATAACAAATCGGCATTTTGAAAAGTGATATTCGCTCCTCGCTGCCCATATGTGCCTATCCGTCCGCGGTAAAGCGGGTGACTGCCGCTTATCGTGTCGATACCGACCCATGTAGCAACTGCCGGGACTTTAAGATATTTAAGCAGTTCGCGGGCTTCCTCAAGAGCACCGGCGTGATCGATTCCACCGCCTATCAGTACAACCGGACGCTTGGCTTTTTTAAGGTCCTCGATATACTGCTTAATTTTTGCCTTAATCTGCGCTGCAGTTTCCGATTTATGAATCGGTTCGGGTTTGTAACTTTTCATTTTCAAGGGGTCGACATCGGCTCGCTGCACATCGACCGGGATATCGAGTAACACCGGGCCTGGCCTGCCGGTCGTTGCGTAATGATAAGCTTTTTCAAGTTCGAAGCGGAGCATTGAAGGATCGTTAACCATAGTCGCGTATTTGGTGACGCATTTGACCATCCCGACAACATCGGTTTCCTGAAAGCCCACCTGCCGCACCATTTTATTACCTTTAGTAAATTTACTATTCACCTGGCCGCTTATATAAAAAGCGGGAATGGAATCGTACCAAGCGCATGTTAGACCTGTAAACAGATTGGTTGCGCCAGGGCCAGAAGTAGAGATCGCCAGGCCAATTTTGCCGGTAGTCATTGTGTATGCATGCGCTGCCATTGCTGCCGCCTGTTCGTGGATCGGATGATAAAGCTTGATCTTTTTCCGGCCGTTGAATGAGTCGAGTACGTCGGCAATAACTGAACCGGTAATTCCAAATGCAACATCAACTCCTTTTTTTTCAAAAAAATCAACAATATAATCCGAAGCTTTCATAATATTATGAATTTATAATCTACAAATCGGCTAGTCCTTTTTCCATCCGGTCCAAGCCCTCCTTGAGCTTATCCATCGATGTCGCATATGAAATTCGCAAATATCCTTCACCGTATTTACCAAATGCGGTGCCGTCCAAAACTGCAACTCCCGCTTTCTTCAGCAGATGATCGGCAATTTCTTTTGATTTTTTCCCGAATGATTTAATATTTGGAAAAGCATAAAAAGCACCTTGCGGTTCAATGCAAGTTACACCTTTCATACCGTTTAGACGTGAAACTACATAGTCGCGTCTTTTGCGGAATTCCTGCGTCATGGCGTTTATCGAACCCTGCGGTCCGGTAAAGGCGGCAATTGCCGCATACTGTGTAAAGGTTGCAGTACAGGCTATCGTATGTGTCAGAAAATAATCGACATATTTCATAATTTTCTCAGGTGCGGCGATATAGCCGATGCGCCAACCAGTCATCGAGTAAGTCTTTGACAGCGCATCAACAAGAAGAGTCCGCTCCCGTACGCCTTTGAGTCCGTAAAAACTCGGGTATTCTTTTCCTGTATATAAAATTCTTGCGTAAATTTCATCGGTCATAATCCAGCAGTCGGTACCGCGCACCATATCGGCGATTTTTTTCAAGTCCTCAATCGGTATTACACCACCTGTTGGATTACTGGGAGAATTTAGAATTATTAGTTTCGTTTTTTTAGAAAACTGCTTTTCAAAAACTTTCATATCGAATCTGAAACTATTCTTTTCTAGAAGTGGTTCCGGTTTTTTTATGCCGCCTAAATACTCGGTCATTACTTCATATACCGGGAAACAGGGGTCGGGGTAGATCACTTCATCACCAGGCGCAATAGTTAGAGCCATTGCGGTATAAATGGCGGTCTTTCCACTTGGAGTAACCGCAATTTGATTCGGAGAAATATCAATATTCCTGGTTTCGCTTATCGAGGCTGCGATCGCCTGTCGAAGCGGCATAATGCCAAGTGGGGCAGTGTAACGAGTAAGTCCTTTTCTGATCGCATCAATTCCGGCTTCGGAGATGTGTTTAGGTGTGGGGAAGTCGGGTTGTCCGATTTCGAAATGAATGATGTTTTTACCTTTTCTTTCCAATTCTTCACACTTGGAAAGTACCGCATAGGCGCCTTCCGGTTTCAATCCGTATATTGCCGGTGCAAGTTTCATAAGATTTTTATCATCATACAATATCCGGTAATAAATTTCTACAGAGCATGACTATTGTAATTGGTATTAATTTATTTATAATTACTCTCATTGACTATCCTGAAAAATATGGATGCACAAAATTATATCTGGAAACTACAAGAAAACGTTGTTGATGACGCCTGTATCAATACACTCTCCAAATTCCTCAAAACGACAAAACGCTACACTCAATTTGAGGAAGTTAGGAACTTCGAAAAAGCTTGGAATAGTTGGCAGAAATCGAAATACAGTGTATTCGTGAATTCTGGAAGTTCGGCAAATTTAGTGATTCTTGACGCGTTAAAAGATTTATACAAATGGAAGCCGGGTGATGAAATCATCGTCCCTGCAGTAACCTGGATAACCGATATTTCTTCAGTCATGCAGTTGGGATTGAAGCCGGTGTTTGTTGATTGCAATCTGCAGGATTTTGCCTTCGATTATGAAGATCTGGAGAAAAAAATCACAAAAAAAACACGGATGATTTTCTTGAGTCATCTGCTCGGATTTCCCGCAGATATCAAACGAATCCGCTCGATTATAGGCAGCAAAAAAATTCAGCTTGTCGAGGATTGTTGCGAATCGTACGGAGCGAAAATCGGTGCAAAAAAAGTAGGCAATTTCGGCATCGCCTCAAGTTTCAGCTTTTACTGGGGGCACCACATGACGACCGTTGAGGGCGGAATGATCAGTACAGACAACGAAGAGGTTTATAAATACTGCATTCTAAAACGCTCACATGGATTAGCCCGCGAACTGCCGCCGAAATACCATAATTTCTACAAATTGAAATACCCCGATATCGATTTCAATTTTCTTTTCTTAACAACCGGATTCAATGTGAGAAATACAGAGTTGAGTGCAGTGTTAGGATCGTCGCAGATAAAGCTGCTCGACGGCTATATAAAAACCCGCAATGAAAATCACGAAATTTTCGATGCGATTCTCAAACGATACGAAGATCATTTCTTCATCCCATATAAAAAAGGAATCTCATCATTCGTTCTGCCGTTTATCACAAAAAACGCGGCGCTTAAACCAAAACTGCAAAAATTCTTGACTGATAGAGGTATTGAATCACGTCCGATAATAAGCGGCAATCTGCTAAAACAGCCATTTCTCAAAAGCTTCCGCGATTCAGGCAAATATCCAAACGCCGATATAATCCACAAAAACGGTTTTTATATTGGGAATAATCAGTTCGTTGGAAAAAAGCGACTTGGACTTCTAGAAGATCTACTGGATGAATTTTTTTCCAAAGTAGTAAAATCCAATATACACGCAAAACCTCGTGTTGTAGATCTGTCCGAGGAGTCATGTTAATATGGAAAAAAATGCTAAAATTTATCTGGCCGGTCATGAAGGATTAGTCGGCTCAGCGATTCTTAAACTACTAAACTCAAAAGGTTATCGCAATCTAATACTCCGTTCCAAAAATGATCTCGATCTGACGGATCAAAACAAAGTAAACAGATTCTTTACTGATAATAGACCCGACTACGTAATCCATGCTGCCGGACGGGTGGGCGGGATAAAAGCCAATATGACATATCCGGCGGAATTCCTGTATGAAAACACAATGATTGCGGCTAACGTGATCTGGTCCGCACATAAACACGAAGTAAAAAAACTAATCTACATTTCCTGTGGTTGCGCCTACCCGACAAAATCCACCCAACCGATAAAAGAAGAGTACCTACTGACCGGTCTGCCGGAGCCGACAAACGAAGGATTCGCACTCGCCAAAATCGCCGGAATAAAATTGTGCCAGACAATAGCCAAGGAATATAACCGCAACTTCATAAGCTGCATACCGGCCAATACATACGGGGAAAACGACCATTACGAAGAAATGCGTTCACACGTTATATCGGCGCTTATGAAAAGGTTTCACGACGCAAAAGTCATTGGTCTTCCGGAAGTAACTATGTGGGGGACAGGTGCGGCAAAACGCGAATTTATATACAGCGGTGACCTTGCCGAGGCAGCGCTTTTTCTTATGAATAACTATAACGAACCGACAGTTATAAATATCGGCGGCCCGGAGGAAGTCTCGATGAAGGAGCTTGCGGCACTAATAAAAAAAGTAGTCGGATATAAAGGGGAAATAAAATACGACACCACCAAACCCGACGGCATGCTGCGCCGCTCGCTCGATTCATCGAAAATAAACAAACTAGGGTTTAGAGCAAAAACCCCTCTAGAAAAAGGCCTGAAAAAAACTTACGATTTTTTTAATAATAATTTCTGAAGATCACGAAGAATGTCCTTTTGTGAGACGTCCACTGCCGTCCTTACATTAACGGCTTGGACGGCGAACAGAAAGGATATTCGAGTGATCTCAAGAGCGAGCTTAGAGACCGTATATGCTTTATAAATCAATCCTCCTAACACTTCTTGAAATCACCCGCACGACCGGAAACTTGGAAGAATACTTCGCTGCCCGGACAGAAAATTTTTACCTGTACCTTTTTCCGCCTTCTTTCGTCGAAAAAAGTTCCAAGCTTATTTATTATAAAAACGGGAAAATATTATGGGAAAAAAACTATTTTTGGTATAAGGGAAAAAATAAAATTCTAAAAACAATATTTTATTATCTGTATCTGCTGCACAGCCTGCTGTTTATTGTCCCAAAAAAAACAATCTTCATTACATACCAGCCTTTGTTCTGTCTGTTCAGCTCAATTCACGGATTTCTAAAGGAAACAACGCTCGTATTTGTGGTTGGCGACTATTTCCCGGTCCGCACCGATCCGCTAACCAAGGTCTATCATTTTCTCACCAGATACTATATGAAACACTGTAAATACATATTACTTCCAAGCCCGATGTATGAAAGTGTTTATAAGGTAGCAAAATCTCCCGGACAACATCGGGACGAATTCAGATATGCGGTTAAAAAAATAAATATCGAACGGAAGCCGGAAAAAAACCTAATGGGATATGTGGGCCACCTGCGACCGGGACAGGGGATTGAAGTTATTTTTAATGCCCTTGAGAAACAACCCCAACTGCGGCTGGAGATTGTCGGTCATGGACAGATACTTGACCATTATAAAAAACTGGCGGCTGAAAAAAATATTGACGCGAGAGTCAAATTTTACGGCTTCATAAAAGACGAGGTGATGATGGAAAAAATAATAAGCCGCTGGGAAGCGGGGCTTGCGGTTTATGACACATCGCCGAATAATCTTACCTACTACACCGAACCAAGCAAAGTCAAAACGTACATTCAGTATAAATTACCGGTAATTATGACTAAAATCACTTATATCTCAAAGGAGATCGAAAAATTTAGAGCAGGTATTGCGATTGAATATACACCAGAAGCACTGACTGCGGCGATAACGAATATTCAGTCAAATTATCTGGAGTTTGAAAAAGGTATCGAATTATTACGCGACAAATACGAATTTTTCAGGTATTATGATACGCATTTAAGATTTCTTAGAGGAATATGAAAAAAGTTAAAAAAGTAAGCTTGGTTACCGGGGCCGCCGGATTCATAGGATCGCATGTGGTCGATCATCTTATTAAATCGGGGCACGAAGTAATCGCGCTTGACGATCTATCGGGCGGATTCAGGGAAAACGTAAATAAAAAGGCAGTATTCGTACATGGCTCAGTCAATCACGAGCAGCTTCTTGACACCATATTTGAAAAATACAACATCGATTATGTTTATCATTTAGCCGCCTACGCCGCCGAAGGTCTGAGTCATTTCATAAGAAAATTCAATTACGAAAATAATCTCATCGGTTCAATAAACCTCATAAACCGTTCCGTAAAATTTGGAATTAAACATTTTGTTTTCACATCAAGCATTGCCGTATATGGCCCAAACCAGACACCGATGATCGAAACTCTCACGCCGACCCCCGAAGATCCTTATGGTGTCGCAAAATACGCAATCGAGCTTGATTTGGCGGCAGCCGCAAGAATGTTCGGATTAACCTACACAATATTCCGACCCCATAATGTGTATGGCGAAAGACAAAATCACGGCGACCCCTACCGCAATGTTCTCGGCATTTTCATAAATAATATAATGCTTGGAAAACCGATGACGGTATTCGGAGATGGAAAACAGACAAGAGCTTTCAGTTATATTGACGACGTTGCACCCCACATCGCAAACGCGGTAAATATTAAGGGTGCAAAAAACGAAGTATTCAACATCGGCGCCGATAAACCATACACAGTAATTGAGCTCGCTTCTGAAATTGCCCGGGCAATGGGGGTAAAACCAAATATTATTCACCTTGATGCAAGGAAAGAAGTCGTCCATGCATTTTCGGATCACAGCAAAATCCGTAAAGTGTTTGGGATAAAAAAAACCATCCACCTTCGTGAAGGAATAGAACGGATGGTTACCTGGTCAAAAACAGTCGGACCAAGGCAGACAAAAAAATTCGGCCATATTGAGGTGGAAAAAAATATGCCGCCGAGTTGGAAAAAATTAATTTAAGATGGCGTATAAATACGCCTCGACAAGCTCGGCGAAAAAAAACGTTCATTTCGCCTGTAAAAAAATTACTAAATTGCTTGAACGGAGATAGAATTTTCTATACGGATCGCGAAGAATGTCCTTTTGTGAGACGTCCACTGCCGTCCTTATATTAACGGCTTGGACGGCGAACACAAAGGATATTCGAGCGATCCGAATAATAAATATGCAACATTTAATTTCAGTAATTGTCCTCAACCACAACGGCCGGCAATGGCTGGAAAAATGTATACCAACTATCAAAAAACAAACTTATTCTCCAATCGAAATTATAGTCACCGATAACGCCTCGACCGACGACTCACGCGACTGGCTATCAAAAAACCATCCCGATATAAAAATTCTCAAACACGACAAAAATCTGGGCTATGCCGAGGCCAATAATTTAGGCGCTGTCGCGGCAAAAGGGGAATTCGTATTTTTTCTGAATAACGACACTGAGCTCCGGCCGTATACTATCGAGCGGCTGGCAGCCGCATGGAAAAGTAATTCGGTTGTTACCGGCCACCAGCTCCGGACGTGGGAAAAAGACGATGAAGGGAGTGCCGGGGCGGGAATGGATATTTTCGGATATCCGTATGTTGAAGACTCCGCCCGCAACACACGGATCTTTTATGCCGACGGAGCGATGATCTTCGTGAAAAAAGAGGACTTCATGAAAATCGGCAAATTCGATCCGGAACTATTTATATTTGAAGAAGACATCGATTTCAGCTGGAGAGCGCAGCTTTTCGGATATAAAATTATTTCGGCATGGGACGCACATCTTCTTCATTACGGCGGCTCGACCGTACCCGGGAATATCAAAGGCAAAAAATATGTTTCCAGTTATTTCCGCCGCTACCTGAATGAAAAAAACATCGTCCGTAATATTCTCAAAAATTACAGTTTTCCACTGGTTGTTATTATTCTGGTATCGATTTTAGCCCTTCATTTGGCGGAAATAATCATTTTATCGATACTATTTAAATGGAATGCGGTAGAATGTTATCTGAAAGCTTACGCTTGGAATATAAAAAATATCTCTGACACATTGAAATATCGAAGATGGGTACAAAAAAATCGAAAGATTTCCGACTTTGTACTTATGAAAAAAATGTATCTTTCCTATTCCAAACTGAGAGCTTTCAAAAAGCTTGGATTTCCTGAGTTT
This sequence comes from uncultured Gammaproteobacteria bacterium, assembly GCA_964476135.1. Taxonomy (GTDB): domain Bacteria; phylum Patescibacteriota; class Microgenomatia; order UBA1406; family GWC2-37-13; genus CAYYYG01. The sequence goes on from CAYYYG010000005.1 coordinate 26,655, forward strand.
CAGTAGACAACAATTTACTCATATACATTCCCGCATCCGCGGGAATGACGATATTTGAGCGAAGAAGATCATTTTTGAGCAATGTTGTGGGCCCCGCAGCAGCGGGTGACGACGCGAAAAAAATGATCTTCGAGCGAATAAATATAAACATGAAAATTCTAATTACTGGTGGGGGAGGATATATAGGCTCTATGCTCGTTGAGTATATTCTCAATCACAAACCTTCGGCAGAAGTTGTCGTTCTCGACTCATTCATTTACGAGCCTGGCTCGCTGGACTTCATAAAAGATCACCCCCGGCTTAAAATAATCAAAGGCGACATAACCTCGATCATTGATCTTGTAAAAGCACTCAAAGGTTGCGATACGGTTATTGCCCTTGCCGCAATTGTCGGCGATCCAGCTTGCGCCTTAAATCATGATCAAACCGTAGTAACCAATTATCACACTACCGATCTTTTGGTTGAGTTATGCAACTATTATAAAATCAAACGGTTAATTTTTGCCTCTTCTTGCTCTGTATACGGCGCAAGCGACTTACTCTCAAACGAAGGCTCCAAACTCTACCCGCTCTCCCTGTACGCACAAACACGAGTCATGTCCGAAAAAATAATCATGAAAAAAGCCGGACCTGATTTAGTATGGTCTGTGCTGCGATTTTCCACAGTCTACGGTTGGTCGCACCGGATGCGCTTTGATCTTGTCGTAAACTTCCTGACCGCAAAGGCATTTTTCGATAAAGACATAAGTATCATAGGCGGCGAACAATGGCGGCCGCTTGTGCATGTTGCCGATGTCGCGCGGGCGGTTTCAACGGCGGCATTCGCCGACAAAAAACTGGTCGGGGGAGAAATTTTCAATATCGGCGGGGATGGGCACAATCACCAAATAAAATCAATTGTGAAACCAATAAAAAAATACATTCCGGATGTAAAAATACAGGTTAAAGAAATTGCTCCTTCTGACAGGCGCAATTATAAAGTTGCTTTCGATAAAGTGCGCACGCTTCTGCATTTCACCCCAAAGTACACACTCGAAAGGGGAGTCGGAGAAATAGTAAACAACCTAAAAAAGAATACGGTCGTTTTTAAGGACGATAAACACTATAACGTAAAATACATTTACAAATCATTAAACGGCAAAACTCATATATGACAGTAAATTTTTCTGTTCCCTCAATTACCGATAAAGAAATCTCAGAAGTAGTGAAAGTATTAAAAAGTGGCTGGATTACAACGGGAATGAAAAACAAGGAACTCTGCGAAAAAATAAACGAATATATCGGATCAAAATACTGCATCCTTATGAACTCCTGCACCGCGGCCCTACACATCGCCCTTATTGTCGCCGGAATAAAGCCTGGAGATGAAGTGATAACGTCACCGCTGACTTTTGTCTCTACCGTAAATACCATAACTTACTTGGGTGCAAAGCCGGTTTTTGTCGACATAAAACCGAACGATTTCATAATTGACGAGGACAAAATTGAGGCAAAAATCACTAAGAAAACGAAGGCGATTTTACCCGTGCATTACGCCGGGTTCAGCGCTAATTTGGATAAATTAAGAAAAATCTGTAAAAAATACAAACTCGCACTTATTGAGGACGCAGCACATGCGTTTGGAAGTAAATATACAAATACGGCTCAAGAATTCATCGGTCAAAACAGCCGTTTCTGTGCATTCAGTTTCTATCCGACAAAAAATATAACAACGATTGAAGGGGGAGCTTTTGTAACCAATGACGAGGAAATTTACAAAAGGGCAGCGAGCCTCGCTCTTCACGGAATAAGCCGCGATGCCTGGAAACGTTATACTAAAGGCGGCACATGGCGTTATGACGTAACTGAAATCGGGTGGAAATATAATCTAACCGACATCGCCGCCGTTCTTGGAATAACGCAACTTAAACGTATTAAAGAAATGCAGAAAAAACGGGAAAAAATATATCAACTTTATAAAAAAGAATTAACTGATGTCGATGGGATAAAATTACTTGATGGAAACGAATACACCGACCCATTCCGCCACATATTCGTAGTCAAAATTACTTCTAAAAAATGCAACCGCGACCGGTTTATCGAAGTTATGAAAGACAACGACATTATCTGCAGTGTCCATTTCATACCGGTGTATCAATTTACTGCTTATAAAAAATTAATGAAGCCAAACCCGGCCAATTATCCGCAAACAGAAAAAGCATTTGAAGAATGCGTGTCGCTCCCCTTTGGGGCCGCAATGAAGGAGAGTGAAGTAAACAAAGTTATCAGTACAATCAGAAAAATACTAAAATAACCCATGTCCTCGCCAAAAAAAATAATTCTTCTTGCAAATCATAATAACGGTTACGCTGTAACCGAATATTTCCTGAAACGAAAAGATGCGGAAATTGTTTTTATGGCGGTACTCGAGGACCCGCCCGGATCATGGTGGAAGTCGGTAAAAAAACTGGCGATAACGAAAAAAATACCACACACCGTTTTTGAGAATAACGAGGAACTGTACAAAAAAATAAAAAATCTCGATATTGATTACATAATCTCAGCAAGCTGGCGAAATATCGTACCGAAAAAAATCCTGAACTTACCCAAATTAGGATCGGTAAACATGCATAACAGTTTACTTCCCAAATACCGGGGCGCCTACGCCAACTCCTGGCCCCTATATTTCGGAGAGAGGGAATCGGGTGTTACGCTTCATTACATGACGGAAAAATTCGATGACGGAGATATCATATGGCAAGAAAAATTTACAATCGATGCTGTCGATACGGCTCGTGAAGTATGGGAAAAATGTAATAAAGCATATTTCAAGATGATAAAAAGCGCCTGGCCCAAGCATAACAAATGGCCGGAAATCTGTAAAAAACAAATCGGTAAACCCAGTTTTTATTCAATGAAAGATTTTACGGCAAACAACGAAATCGATATCGAAAAAAATATGAAGATTAAGGATTTTATAAATTACTTACGGGCAAAATCATTCGAACCGTACTACAGAAACGCCTATTTCCTCGATCGTGAAACCGGCAAAAAAATACAAATTTCCATAAATTTAAGCACAGAATAATATGTTTGAAAAAAACTGGCTATTTGATGAAAACACATCGCCTCATAGCACACATGGAATTATCCCCGGGCTTGTCCCGGAAAACGCAACCGTTCTTGATGTTGGTTGTAATACCGGAGTCATGGGTGCGATTCTTAAGAAAAAAAACTGTATCTGCGACGGTATAGACATTAATGAAAAAGCTCTGGCAATGGCAAAAAAACATTACCGTCATCTGTATAATCGCGATCTTATGACCGGAAAATTCGCGATCGAAAAAATACAGTACGACGCAATCATATTCGCCGATGTGCTAGAACATCTATCAAGACCGGATATTTTGCTCAATGACGCACATCAGTATCTTAAAAAAAAGGGAATTATCATCGTATCCCTACCAAATGTTGCCCGGTTTGAGGTAAGACTGCAACTTCTGGCCGGAAAATTCGACTATACAGAAACCGGATCTCTTGACCGTGATCATTTGCGTTTTTTCACTTTAAAAACGGGACGCGAGCTTCTGGAAAGTACAGGTTATAAAATCATAAAAATGATCCCGACGGGTTTGGGACATAAAATCAAAATACTTCCCGAACTGACTGCCTACCAATTTATTTATGCCGCAAAGCACCATGCCTAAAAAAATTATTCAAATTTTAGGACACACACTAAATAACGATGAAAAATTGTACTACCATGTGTACGGAAATTGGGCCGCACGACAAGCACGTAACAACCTGATTACCGCCCCGGAATACATTAATGAGGTATGGTACGCGGTATGCAACTTACCGGAACAAAAAAAAATTGAGAAAGACAAAATTATATATAGGCTTTTTCCTGCCCGCACTCTCTGGACTCTTCTTGAATCTTATCACGGGATAACCTGGTCCGAACAACTTTTCGCAGCCTTAAAAGAAGAAGATGATAAATCGACGATAATCCATGTACAAGGAGAACGGGGGAGAGTACTGCATAAAATATTGTCGAATCACAACAACTTCAAAATCATTATTCAGATGCATGGTTATGGGCAGGCGGAATGGCTAGACTGGCTGGAAAATATATGGATAACTCCGCAAGAAAGAAAAAACTTTCGTTATGTGTCACATATTTTTGTACCCACGAGAACAAGGCGCGACTATTTACTGAACGTACTGAAAATGGACCCTGAAGTAATCAGTTTCCAATATACGGGAGTAGATTTCGAAAGATTCAAACCCATGGATAGAATTACTGCCCGAAAAAAGCTAAATTTACCGGATAACGCATTTATTATGATTTACGTTGGGGCAATGGTAAAAACAAAAGGTGTAGACAAAATCATTGCCGCATACCAAAATCTTAGGCAAAAATACCCCAACCTATACTTAGTATTAATAGGCGCCAATGAATCAGATGTTCTATACCAAAAAGCAAAAAAAACTGCGGATCGGCTGATTGGGGTTGTCGACAACTCAGAAGTGCCGCTATATTATAATGCCGCAGATGTGTATTGTTTCTATGGTACCCCAAAAACCCGTCGGTATGCCGGACTCGGTGTTGCCCCATCGGAAGCGCTTGCCTGCAACTTAAATGTGGTGTCAACTAATCTTATACATTTCCCGCCTGAACTCGTCGATAAAATCGGATATGTGCCAAAAAGTTACGAGGATTTCGTAAATAAAATCGACTGGCTTATTAATCATCCGAATTTCCGATATAATGCCCGAGACATCGTCGAGCCTCTCACATCTAGCGCCTATACAACCCGAAATATGGTGAATGTCTATAAAGCACTTTTTAACCAATTATGATACCGGCAGTAATAATTATCGCAATAAGCTCATTAATTCCCATATATAAAACCTGGGGAAGACTGAAAATCGGTGGCGACGTTATATTACCTCTTGTGCCTGAAAATCTGAGTCATCTCGGCTACCAATGGATGGATACGGCTAACGGTCTATATGCTACCAACGATTATTTTTACTGGATAAAAACATTTCTCCTATTTAAAAAGCTGGGTCTTGATATTTACAGCTCCGGATTTATATATCAATTCATGATATTTTTTCTCGCCGGCCTTGGTATTTACTCACTGTTTAACCTTTTTAGCAATAAAAACAGATTGTGGGGAGTATTACCGGCCGTACTCTTCATCTATTCACCTCATCTTCTTGATCATATGATCTATTTCCAGGGTACTGCCTGCAGTATCTGGCTATTTTATATTCTATTCCGTTTTATTAAAAATAAAAAATTCAGGGCAATCGACCCAATATTAATTGCGGCGATTGTGCCTTTCATCGGCAATTTACCAAACCCCAAATACCATTTCCTTATTTTCCTGACTTATGTTGTGGCAATCACCGTTGCCAGACACAAAAATCTACTGTCGGCAAAAGATCTAAGAAATGCCATACCGCACGCCATCGCGACAATCGGACTGACAGCCTTTATTTGGGTACCGTTTATTTTTTTTGGCATAAACTTTGCAAACGACGACTCGCTGCAGGTTCGTATAAGGCAAGGATACCAGGCAACCGGAGTGGCGATAGATTATGGCGGAACTTTGATCAGTAAGATGTTTACACTGTTTCACACGCCTAACCTGAACCCGACAGATATCGAGCTTGTATATAAACCGCCTTTCATTATAGCCTTCTATATCATAGCTTTAACTGTATTATGCGGCTCACTAATCCTGCTCGTTAAAAAAAATGCGGACGGCAGACGAAATTTTGTAATCGTGATGTATGCTTTGGCGATAATGTTTTTATTTCTTTCAAAAAGCTCCAACGCGCCATTCGGTTATTTTTATGAGCTCATGCTCACCTCTGGAAAAGTTTTCGCCTTCATGCGCACCACTGCAGGAGTTGTTATTTACGCCGGCATATTTTATGCGCTTATTTTTGGGTTCGTAATTCAAGCTTTATATTATAAGTATAAAAAACCGATTGTAATTATTTTAGCCGCAGCGGTAATATTTATTGCCGGATATCCATTTATTTCCGGTAAATTTTTCCTCAACCAGTCACCGCTGAACGCATATATCGACAAAACCAAGCACGGCATAACCATACCGGAAGGATATCTCAAAGGAGCGAAATATATGGCGCAATCGCGCTTCGACGGTAAGATAAGGCTCCATCCCGGTGTTGCCGGCTACCAAAATAATACTTGGGGATATTACGGCTTCAATATGTTCCCCTGGATGTTTAAGCAATCGATCGTGGGCGTCGATCCGTCCGACCCGGTTTGGTCGCCGCGAAATATTACCAATTTCCGCTACATTCTCCACGATAAAACGCTGTATCAGGATGGAGGCATGAACAAATTTGAAAACATTAAAAATGCGGAAAGAATATTTGGCTCAAGAGAAATCGATATCTACCGCATAAACGACGAAGATTACACACCGTATTTCACTGTCCCGAAACGCACAATCATATCTAACGTCTTACCCCTTGACTACTTCGACAACTATTCGCCGCGCGATGTTGCCGTCTATCAGTCGAGTCAGCCGGCCGACAAACTCAACCGTCTGCCGGCGGCCATAAACGAATTCCCGGTAATCGAATACAAAAAAATAAATCCGACGAAATATCGTGTCCGTATACATTCGGCCAAATCCACTTTCCCGCTCATATTTCAAGACGCTTATCATACAAAATGGAAACTATATGTTAACACCGGCGCAGTTTTCGAGACCGCGGAGGACTACATTCCAACAACCACACAACTGGATAAAGCTAACGCTGTCGATGAGGATGAGGCGCGAATAGCAATGAAGAAAGGGTACTTAACCAACATAAAACCAGATAGCGATTTCGTTTCGAAAAAATTCTGGACAACATATCAGAACAACAATCTTCCGGTTGGAAATTTATTCGAGACATGGGGTAAAAAAACAATTTCAGAAGATAAGCACCTGAGAGTCAACGCCTTTGCCAACAGCTGGCTCATAGATGTGGATGAAATATGCAGAAATCAATCCGCATGCAAAACGCGAGCTGACGGCACCAAAGATTTTGAGCTCATTGCCGAATTTTTTCCGCAGCAGATCGAATACGTCGCAACGGGTTTGTCGATTACGACGGGACTTGGATATTTAATCTATATATTTTTCAAAAAACGCCATGCGGCTAAAATATAATAAACACTGGCTCATTTTCTTGTCACTGATAATACTAAACTTAGCGTTAATCGTTACCGGTAATTTCTTTGCCCAACAAAACGTCGCTGAGAAAAAAATAGCGCCACAGATAAACAGAACACGGTTCTATTTATATCCGCCGCAGCCCGAATCTTATTTCCCCAATGCGGCAGAATCATATCAGCCGTTCGTGCGCACAAAACCGGATTCCATATTTTATCCTGTCGCATATTTTTACGAAGAACGCGACCGCGCGAGCCAAAAATATCCCCTGCTATTCTTAGCCGAAAAAAGAGTGCGGGAAATAGAGGAATGGAAAAACAGTTTGGACATAATTCATGACAACAGTTCTACCAATGCAGCCGAACTGAAAAAATGGTGGCTTAAGTCTCGCCCGGAACTGAGCGACTTAAAAGATCTCTCTGTATTGAAAACCTATGAAGCGGAAATCGCAAGGTATGAAAGTCTGGTGTCACAGAAGAAAGATGAAATAAAAAAAATCAGCAGCAGCCTTGAACGTATACAGGAATATGCACTGCTTCGCGCATTCATAAAGTCCGGACACATAAGAATTCAGGAAGCAGTCAAAAACTCAAAATACGGTGACGGCGATAAAAAATACCTGAATGATTTAATATTTAATTCCAATAAGCAACTGATCGAGAGCATCAAAAATGAATATCCTCAGTTTGATCCTTCACAGGTGCGCTACTCGCTTGAGGAAATACATTCAATGTCGCAATACGGCGAATACAACATAACACTGGAATGGCCCGAGGGCACAGAGAAGATCGCAGAAAATTCAGAAATCGTTGTCGAGGGAGATGATTCGGGTTCAAACACGCGTATCAATATCAGCAAACATATAGATGCTGTCTCCGTTAAACTGCCCAACCTGGAAATTATCGGCAGCTTGGCATGCGGCGCCACTCAATTTATTTATCCATATCCCGAGATGGATAAATATTTATTATCAATAGAACATACGGCAGAAGTTCCGGTTCAGTACAACATAAAGCAAACAAGCGGCACACAGATAAAAAATATTTTCGACCGTATGATCGGAAAAGAAAATATGCTCGATACCGATAATTACTCAATATTTTTTCCAAAAAATCAGGAAGCATTATACGAGCTTAGAGCAGGGGACGGGATGACCGATTGCAGCCGCGTTTCTCAAATTAAGGTCTCGGCAAAACCGGTAATATTGCCCGTACTTATCCTAGACAAGGTAAATAATTCAATAGTATTAGCATCGACAAAACAAGAATCGACATATTACCGATACTTTCTGAGATTTGCATCGATAATCAAATTCTTGACGATTATATACATCTTCACCAGAATTCCCTCCGCCTTAAAATTTATGACGGTCGTCTTGAACACGCCACCTGCCTGGATCAGAAAGGGGAGGATACTGTTTGCCGCGATTTTCATTCTTGGCTTTATTGCTGACACTTTTCTTATTACCAAATCAAGCGAATTGATTATCTTTATCGTGTTTTTATCGTATGTATTCACAGTTGTAACATATCGAATTAATCTTCTCAAGCAAGCATACCTCAGCGCTGTGTTGCTAGCTTTGGTACCCGTGTTATATTTGATGCAAAAAAACGTCGCCGCCGACAAAATAGGCGTATGGGCATTTCTTGTCATCTTGACAACATTTATCCAAATATATTTCAACAAAAAAAACGAGGTCAGGGATAATTTCATCGACAATCTTGTACACGACATAAAAATGGCGTCACGGATAAAACAGATTAGCCGATACGCGGCTAAAACTAAAAATATCGCCGCCACACATATAAAAGATTATTTAGGCGGACGACCAAAAAAACCGGCAGAATACATAATATTCGTATGGAAGTTATTACTGCTTTTTTGTGCATTCGTTGCACTCATATATATCACGTATTCGACGTATATATTTCTTGATAATAAGATAGAAAACTATAAATCGCGCAAAGTTTTGGAAAAACGTACGCCAACCGTTCTTTCTTATGGCCCATCAGTCGCATATCGCGGCACAAAAATCATCCTGCATGGTCGAGAATTCGATTGGAAAGAATACAACAATGTTAAACTTATGAGCACCTACGGAGAAGTAACAACCGACATCTGGACTGACACAAAAATCATCTTCAGACTTCCATATGAATGGAGAGATGGCAGGCTGCAAATATGGATTGAAAAGCCGATGTTATGGAACGACGGCTGGTATTCTATAAAAAGCGACCCCGTCGATATAAAGGTCATACCTGTAACAGGTTCGTTTACGAAGGATGATGAGAAATTTTACGAACAAATGAAAAAGCTGGACGAGGAAACACGCCGAATTAACGGTTATTAATATAAAATAGGACTATGAAAAAATACTGGCCTGCGATACTTACTTCGGGAGTGCTGTTTTTCCTGAGCCTGGTTTATAGATTATATGGCTTGAAAAATAGCGGCCCCTTCTGGGTAGATGAGTTTGCGGCGGCTGATCAGGCAAAGCTTTTCTTAACTTACGGTCTCGATGTGTTCAATCAAAAACTTATATATGTAGAACATCACAACTTAACAACGCACTTGCTCATCATGGCCTCATTCAAACTTTTTGGAGTTCACGAATGGTCGGCAAGACTGCCGTTTGCTATTATTGGCTCGACCGTAAGCTTGCTGATTTTCTTCTTCACAAAAAAAATATTCGGCCGGGCAACCGCCATCTGCGCGGCAATTTTCTATGCGACCTCGTATTTTGCCATCACCTGGTCAAGACAGGCAAGAGGCTATACATTACTTCAGGCTTGCGTACTCATAACTCTGATATTGCTGGAGAAATTAAGCTCTTCAAATAAAAAAAATTTTGGCAGGTACAGCATCGCCCTTGCGGCCGTTATAGTCATCGGGTTTCTTACCCACTCGATGTATTATTTGTTTTTTTTGGTCGCTATAATAATTTATTCACTGAATAATCGACAAATCTTCTCGACACTCAGAAAACCGCTTTTTTTTGCCGCTTTTCTGATTCTTATTATTCCGCTTGTTTTACTTAAGGTTCCGACGGCATTGGCAAGTTTCATAGCTGAACGAAACCTGGTCAACAATTTGTGGTATTACCATTCATTCTTATGGAGGGAGTACGGCATGATAACCTTACTGGCGATTTTTGGTTGGATCATGGCCCTTAAAATAAACCGTACGGCGGTTAAAGCGATGGTGATATATATTATCGTCCATCTGTTCTTTTTGTGTTTCCTGTTTGCTCCTTATGTGAGCCGGTACCTTCTTCCTGTCATGCCTTTTTTCTATATCGGGATGGCCTACGCACTCGTAAAAATCGCCGGCGTCCTGACTACCCAGGCGACCGACGGCTTTGCAAAAACCACAAGAAACACGATAGCCTTTGTCATAACGATGTTTATCATATTTAACGGCAACCTGTTTACGATAAAACCGAAAAAATATTACTCGGTCAATCATATTTTCCGTGAAATCGCCCTTGTCGACTACGATCAGGTATACGATCCGATAAAAAAGAAAATCGGAGAAAAAAAAGAAAAGCCGGCCGTTATTGAGACATGGCCCGCAAGAGCGAGCTGGTATATAGGGAGAAACTACGGCCCCACATATCTTGTGCGCTGGAACGATGATGGGTTTACGAACGGAATATCCAGGCATACCGAATATTATGTAGACAAAAATGGAGACAAAATTCTCAAAGGAAGTAACGAGCCCCTGGTGTTGAATCTGGCAGATCTTAAAAAAATAATTAGCCGCCACCAATCGGGCTTTATATTTATCGATGACGCAACCTTACCGAAGGAGATAATCGACTACGCCGAAACAAACCTCAAGAAAGAATTATGGCTCGACCATTACACGCTCGACGACAACCCATATTCGCTCTGGCCGGCAACGCTTTATAGTTGGGATCATAAATAGACTATAATGATTCTATGCTTCGCACTTTATTCAAAAACAGCGGGATATATTTTGCTGGTATGATGGGCAACAAGGTGCTAAACGTACTCATGTGGATTATATTGGCGCGCCTTTTTCAGCCCGACTTCGTAGGCAGCATAATACTTTTTCTTACAGTCGGTGAAATCGCCACTTTTATGGCCGACTTCGGGCTTAACCAGTGGTATATGAAAAATGCGGATGAGCATAACAGAAATGAAAAGTTTCTGGAAGTTATCTCCGCGCGCATTGTGACATTGATAATTTCTATTTCAGGTCTCGGTCTTTTTTTGGCCGTCACCCAGACATTCGATAATATTCTTACGCTCACCCTCCTTTTGTCACTCATCCCAAAGGCCGGCCTTTCGGTGCTGGATGGATATTTATTGGAGCGAAAAGCCAGTCTTCAGATTGCGATAAAAAACAGCACTGCAACAATATTGTTTCTCTCCGGCTTTTTAATAACGGGGAGCTCAATGACTCTTCAGGCGACCGCGATACTTTACACGTCCGCACTCATCCTCACGACAATAATTTTTTTTCCATGGGGACTCCTTAAACAATTCCGTTTTCATGAGCTTGAAAAAATTCAAAAAACACTAAAAAGCTCATACTCTTACGCCATATTGATAATGTCTTCTTATTTATATGCAAGAGGTGATACTTTGCTCGTCGGATATCTGGCCGGACCGATGGCTCTTGGTGCATACGGAATGGCTTACCGTTATCTTGAGGGTTTTAGCCTCTTTCCCTCGGCGATTGTGCAGAACCTGTTTCCGGTATCGGCAAAAAAAGGCACCGTGGGCAGCCTTCAATTAAAACAGATGACTGCCGTTATGGCATTCTTGGGCCTGTGTGTTGCGGTATTCGTGTATTACTTCGCGGAACCGCTCGTAACGGTGATACTTAGCGATAAATATACCAACGCTGCTCCTATTCTGCGGATATTCGGCGTCGTTCTTATTTTGTTTTTTATCAATGCTCCGATAAGCGCCGTAGTGCAGAGCTCCGATCTTGTGGGAAAATTTCTTCCTTTTGGAATATTCAACACACTGTTGAATTTGATACTGAATGCGATGACTATTCCGCTATACGGCGCGGAAGGAGCAGCATGGGTTATGGCCGGGAGTGAACTATCCGGATTATTGATAAATCTATACTTCGTGGGCAAGCTGTATCCGCCGCGCAACAGGTTCTTAAGCCAACTAATCGGATTTATAGCCGTCGATGAGGATAAAATCAGGCCGGAAGTCACCGGCAACGGCTATTCCATAATTATTACGCACTGGAATACTCCGACTATTCTACGAAAACAACTCGAACTACTTTCGGAAATAGAAGACGCGGAAATTACCGTTATAGATAACGCTTCTTCCAGCAATATTTCCTGGATAAAACATTATTTTCCTGGTGTTAACCTGGTAAGGAATCACCTTAATAGAGGATTCGCCGCAGCATGCAACCAGGGTGCAAATGCATCATCTCGTGAATGGTATTTATTTCTGAATCCTGATGTGCATATTACAAAAGATGAGATCGAAAGCCTGATCCGCTACTCAAAAGAAAACAAACTTGATGCTTGCTCACCCACGCCTGAGTCGGACGATTACAGAAAACCGCTGCCCTCATGGTGGACATTGCTCGTTGAGTTTACACCTCTAAAAAAAATACTCTGGAATCCGATTCAGTCGATAATCGACTACCGGACCTTAACCGGCGGTTGCGTCCTCATTCATTCGGCTGTATTCAGGAAAATCGGCGGTTGGGATGAAAGATTTTTCTTGTGGTTTGAAGACAGTGATCTCACAAAAAGGCTGTTAAATAATGATTTTAAGATCGGATGGGCACCTTTTTTTGTGAACCATATCGGCGGGGTATCGTTTGCCGATCTTGGAATACAGGAGAAACGTGACCTCTTTTTCCATGCGATGGATGTTTATGCAAATACCCACTTTAGTATATGGGGAAAGATGGTTGTAAAATTGATAAGAAAAAAGTACAGCCGCCGGAAAATCTTAAAACCGCTGCATAGAGGTGAAAGTATTATAGTGCCGAATATGAAGCCCGAACTTTTGGAGTTGTTTTTCCGAACCAATATGCCGGCGATGGTCCGGGCTGCGGAGCTTATTGTAGTTTCAAGCGGTATTATTCCGGAATCCGTATGGAACTGGAGAAAAAAATATCCGCAGATCCGCTTTATTCCCATCGAACACAATCATGGTTTTGCCGCCACGGTAAATATCGGCATGAGAGCAGCTACGGGGGAATGGATAGGTACCGTAAATGACGACTGCGTTATGAGCGAAAACTGGATTGTCGACTGCCTGAAACATAACGGTCCGCACGTTGGCGGAATCAATCCGGTGATATTCCGAACCGACCGCTCGATCGAGTCGGCAGGAGTAGCAGTATTGCCATTCGGAAGAGCTGTGCCAAATAACCGTTTACCGCGTTTTGCGGGCGAAACTCAGGCACTTAACGCAGCAGCTGTGATTTACAAAAATCAGGCTCTCGATGAAACAGGTTTATTCGATGAAAAATTCGGCTCCTACCTCGAAGACATCGACCTTTCGATAAGAATGAAAAAAAATGGCTGGATAAGCATAATCGCACCGGAAGCAGCTGTTATGCATAAGGGTCATATGACCTCCTCAACTACGCTCGGAGTCAAAAAAAGCTGGTACGATTTCCGGAACTGGATATTTTTGATCTGCAAAAACTGGACTCTTGAAGAAAAAATTCATTTTGCTCCGCAGATTATCCTCGAGAGAATGAGGAATTTGTCGGGGGTGATTAAGTCTCTGCTGAAAACTTGAGTTTCATTGTCCAGGACTTATTACTTTCAACAAAAATCGGAGCTGAGTCGATACCGCCTCGTATGCCGCAGACGGGCTCAAAGCAGATAAAATTATAGTCCGGCTTCTGAGAGTTTTGTGACCAGATGACCATCTGGCGTACTGACGGCGTATATGAAATGTCTTCGATTACGACTTTATAATCAGACGTTATAATCTCTGCTCTTTTTTCAAAGGTAAAATCGTTGTCTGGCGGGTTATTTTCCCAGTCGATAACCGAGGCGTCAAAGCCTGGGATACCGTTTGTTTTAACCGACTTTTTTTCTGAATGGTTTATGGCCCAATATGGGTGAAGTCCGGGCGAAATCGGGAGCGGATTTTCGGAAGAATTTACCACCGTCAATGAATAAGTAAACGAACTTCCGCTCAAAATCTCAATTGACAATTCCACATTAAAAGGGTGAGGGAATTCTTTTTTAGCCTGATCGCTGATATATAGGTCAGATAGGACTAATGAGACATGTGCTTGCGACTGATTTTCCACCTTCCATAAACTATCCCGCCCGAATCCGTGCTGCCGGCCTTTCTTTGATGTGCCGAAATATGGAAATAGCAGGGGAATGCCGGTCCGTTTTTTGGAAGAGCCTATATATAAAATCTCTTTTCCGTTTACATTCCAGGATGTGACATACGCTCCGGCAGGATCGATTGTGACAGACGCGTTTCCTGAAGCAATTAGTATCTCGTCGAATTTGGTTCCGTCGGGGTAAGATCTAGTCATGAATGAAATGAATATATATAACGCCTCGACTTCGCTCGGCGAGTAAATATCTAATTATTCCCCGAGCGGTGATTTCCGGAGTCGAGGGGCTTGATTTTTATCACGCCCCGAACCGCGAGCTAATTATACGAGCGTGTAGAGGGGTAAACATTGCGCCTCGACTTCGCTCGGCGAAAAATCACGCTCAACTCAATATTACTTCTTCAACCTCTTCAAGTCGGCATCAACCATCATTTTTACCAGTTTTTCGAAATTCACTTCCGGCTTCCAGCCGAGTAATTTTCGGGCTTTTTCTGCTTTTCCTTTAAGTTCAAAAACTTCAGCCGGCCGGATAAACTGCGGATCGACCTTTACATGTTTACTCCAGTCTTTTATCCCGACATGTCCAAAGGCGATATCGAGATAATCACGAATCGAATGGTTCTCTCCGGTTGCAACTACATAGTCACTCGGATCTTTCTGTTGAAGCATGGCATGCATCGCTTTAACATAGTCGCCGGCAAATCCCCAGTCGCGTTTTGAGTCCAGATTTCCCAAATAGATAGTATCCGATAAACCGAGTTTGATACGGGCAACACCATCGGATATTTTGCGGGTAACAAACTGAATGCCGCGTATCGGCGATTCGTGGTTAAATAGAATGCCGTTACTCGTAAACAAGCCGTACGATTCACGGAAGTTAACAGTCATCCAGTATGCATAAACCTTAGCGATACCATATGGACTTCGCGGATGGAAGGCGGTATTTTCATCCTGTATACCGTTGTCATGGTTGTTGCCGAAAATTTCGCTTGTTGAAGCCTGATAAAACCTGGTCATGGGGGAATACGACTTTATGGCGTTTAATAAATACAGCACTCCAAGCGCGTTGACTTCGGTTGTTACTTTAGCCATTTCCCACGAGCCCCCGACAAACGACTGCGCGGCAAGATTGTATACTTCTGTCGGCCTGATTGTACGAATAAGATGATACAGCGAAGATTCATCCGACATATCCCCCTGCACATACTCGACTTTATCGGTTACACCGAGAAAATCCAGATTGCTGAAATTAGGGTTGGAATAACGTCGCGTAAGGCCGTATACTTTGTAACCCAAACTTAATAAATATTGCGCTAAGTAAGGACCATCCTGCCCTAAAATACCGGTGATAAGTGCTGTTTTTTTCATATGCAATTATTCTACACGATCAGGTATTAAAATACAGTAGAATATAAAAAAATGATTAAGCAGTATTCCACCTATCAACTACAACAAATTTCGGAAAATTTTAAGACGGAACTCGAAAAATCAGCTCACGGAAACAATACGTCTTTATCGTTTCTGAAACATTCTTTACCCGATAATAGAATCACCGATACGCAATCGGCTCAGATTATAGTAATCGGAGGTTCTACATATAAAAGCGCTGAGGTTGTTATTGAGGGAGAAAAGAGATATCCCGTCAATATTAGATCTGACCAAGTCCCCCTCTTTCCAACCGCCAAGGCATTTCTCAATTTCATATTCGATATAATCGACCGGAATACAACATATATTGCTGTTAATTTTGCTTACCCCTTAGAGCCTTTATCGCGTGATGGAAGGTTGGACGGAATACTGCAACAAGGCTCAAAAGAACATTTATTCGAAGGAATGGTCGGCAAAGCGATTGGACAATTTATTGAAGATGAGTATTTAAGCAAGATCGGGAAAAAAATAAATGTCGCCGTCGCCAACGATACCGTATGCCTATTATTGTCCGGCCAAAGTAAATATCCATTAAAAGAACTTGCCGCAGTGGTAGTTGGCACCGGCTTCAATTCGGCGATTGTCCTGGAAGGAAAAACTGTTGTAAATTTGGAATCGGGTAATTTCGATAAATTTCCTCAAAGCGAAGAGGGGAAAATCGTAGATTTAGAATCAGCTGCCCCAGGTACAGCATTATTTGAGAAAGAAATTGCGGGTGGATATTTATTCAGGCACTATAATGCGTTAATAGAACGAAAGAAACTTGAGGCAGCCTTAATAAACTCAACAAAAGAGTTAAACGATATCGCGACCGGCATTGTAAATGCCGGTGGCACTGCCCGTCAGGCTGCAAATGATCTAATTTACCGCTCAGCATCGCTTGCAGCAGCACATGTAGTCGGTCTACAAAAATTTACAAACTC
>CAYYYG010000006.1:0-40521 GCA_964476135.1 uncultured Gammaproteobacteria bacterium
ATAAATAATATCAGAAAAATTCCTGCAGTTTTGCTTTGGAAAAGTGCGAATGAAAGTGGTCATCGCGTTTGGGAGATGAATAGTATCGAAGAATATTTTTTCGATAAAATATAGCACATGTGTCTATGAGTATTCCGATTATGGATTGCATAGTTGCAGCCGATGTTATGCCCCCAAGATTATAGTCGAGCTTTATAGGGGCTTCATATATGCGTCGAAAGCCTAATGTATAGGCGACAACCAACATTTCCAGATCACCGGCAAATTTTTTCTCAACAAGTCGGGGTAATATTTTTTCCAGCACCTTTTTTTTGAATATTTTTATTCCTGCCTGTGTGTCTTGAACCTTAATACCAAATAGTACTTTCACAAGAAGAAAATATCCGTAGCTCAATATTTTTCTGCCCCAAGAATAGCTGACCATTGAAGCCGGGTGACGCTTGGACCCGACGATTATATCGGCGTTATACCATTCCATGTGTTCAAGAAGCATCGAGATTCCGTTCGGATCTATATCCAAACCGGCATCGAGAAACATAATATAATCGCCTTTTGCATGGTTCATGCCGGCACGTATGGCAAAACTTTTTCCCTGGTTTTCTTTGTAGGTCAGGCATTTTGTTTTCGGAATTTTTGCCTGTTTAATATTTTCAAAGGATTTATCAAGCATGCCGTCGACTACCGTAATAATTTCATAGTCGTAACGCACGGTATCAAGAACCTCTTTTATTTGACGAAGATTGGAAACAATAGTCCGTTCCTGTTTGTATATCGGAATGATCAGACTTAAAAAGTGAACATTATGATGATGTTCCATGTTTTTACTCGATGACCTCTTCAGATTCGATGATTTCACCCCCTGATTCTGAGGGAGCAGCCTGCGGCTGTGATTCTACTTCTGCCCCTTCAGGCTGATAGAATGCGAAGGTTTCTAAAAGGCTGTTATAAGCTTTGGTAAGTACCGGGTCTTCCGGATCTGTGTTGATAACCGTTATGATCGCGCCTGTATCTAATGCACCGGTGACTTTTTGCTTTTGAATTGTAGCCTGATAAGCATCCAGATCTCCCAGCTTTATTTTTTCTACATCGGGATTATTTTTGGATATGCCATTCGCTTTCAGCCAGTCGTCGATACGGGTGAAATTTGAGCCGGATATTTTCAGCGATACATAACCGCCTTCGGTTTGAGGTTTCAGCCTGATTGAGGAATATAAATTGCTATCCGCTTCGTCCAGTTCGCTTACTAATGATACGTTTGAAGGGTACAAAAATCGGAAGCCCGCAGGATCGCTGTATTCTTTTAATGAGGGTGTTTTTTGTTCCTTTACACTAACTTTCTTGCTGGGAGGTAATGTTGGTAGAAATGTCGAATCGGCCCTTGAGGTGGTGCTTAACGGTCTTTCTGTCTGTCTTAAGGCCAAAAAAGCGCCGGCGCTAACTGCCGTGAATAATATCGCGAACATCCATAGCAATATGCGTTTATTCATATTTTTTTATTATGCTCCCGACTGCGCCTCTTGTCAAACGGAATTGAGTCTGTTAATATTCAATTAATATGAAAAAGAATGTTGTAATTGCTTCATTAATTTTAGTGTCAGTATTTCTATTCATGAACGCATCAGATTCTTTCGCAAAGACGCTACCCCGTTTTGGCAGCAAAAGTAATTCGAGTAAGAGCAGTTCGAGTTCTTCCGTAAAATCTTCAGCCAGTAAATACGTTACTCCGCGTTTACGCTCCGACAGGAAAGCATTGATTGTGGCATTTAAGAATTTGCGCGACGTGAAGATGATCGAATACACTCTTACATATAATACGAACGGGAGTGTTCAGGGAGTAACCGGAACAATCGACAGCCCGACGGAAAAAAATTTATCCCGCGAACTGGTGTTCGGAACCGAATCGAAAGGCGTATTCACATACCATACAAACATAACCGGTATGAAATTCGAGCTGACGATAACTCTGAATAACGGTAAAAAGATTATAAAGAAATATGTAATTAAAGTCTGATATTTATATGATTCTTAACTTGGATTTTTTCTCTATTAATAATAGTATGTGCATGTCAGGCCTCCTTTCCGGAGGTGTCTGATTCTTCTTAAAATAACAAGAAATTCAGACCTCCGGAAACGGAGGTTTTTTTGTTCCCCTTATTAAAAATAATTACTACAAATGAAAATTGCCAATTTTGAAAAAAAATTAACCGAAGGAAATATAGTTATCATGGACGGGGCGACCGGAACTGAAATTCAGAGGCGTGGAGTCAAAACCACTCTACCTCTCTGGTCGGCTGGAGCATTATTGAACCAGCCGGAAGTAGTGCGGGAAATTCACTCAGATTATATAAAAGCGGGCGCGGAAATTATAATAACCAATACTTTCCGCACAACCGAAAGGACTCTGCTCAAGGCTGGTCAAAAAAACCGGGCTAAAGAAATTACTGTTTTGGCATGCAAGCTCGCGCTTGAGTCCGTAAAATCATCCGGCAAAAAAAACGTTTTCGTTGCCGGTTCGATAGCGCCTCTTGAAGATTGTTATTCGCCGCAGTTAACACCGCCAGAAGCCGAGCTTGTCAAGGAGCACTCCGAATATGCAAAAAATCTGGCTGCTGGAGGTGTGGATTTTATCCTCATAGAAACCATGATTACTCTTCGGGAAACAAGGGCAGCGCTTGAGGCCGTAAAAAAAACAGGGCTTCGTGTGGCAGTTTCATTCTGCACAAATGAAAAAGCCAAACTCCTCGGCGGAGAGTCGCTTGAGGCGGCGGTAAAATTGGCTGAGCGATATAATCCGATTTTTATTGGTGTGAACTGCGTTAGTCCGAAAATAGTCAACGAGCAGATGAAACTACTGAAAAAAATTACCAAAATTCCCTTATGTGCTTATGCTCATGGCAGCGGTCAGCCTTCGGACGATGAAGGCTGGAAGTTTGACGAATCAGATACCGGTAAGAAATACTTGGGCTATGCGAAAAATTGGGTAAAATCGGGAGCGCAAATAATCGGTGGCTGCTGCGGTACGACTCCGGAGTATATAAAGACTCTCTCAAGTTCATTTAATAATTAAAAAAATTAATATGAGTAGTATTTATGAAACAGTTAAGTGGCTGCCCGATCGGGAAAACGAGTTGCGATGTAATCTCGATATGCAGAGGCTGTCTCAAGCGATGCTCGGCATTTCCGGGGGTTTTGAAAAAATGATATACGAAATGAATGAATTTCCTATTCGGGATCCTTGGAGTCAGGCCCTTGCCGAGGCGATTCAAAAAATAGGAAAAAATGGCAGACTAAATAATAATAGAGTAATTGAATTCGGAACCGGAGTCGGTCCACAGCTTATTCAAGCTGCTTATTCCGGAAAAGATATGAATAAAATTATCGGTGTTGATATCGATCCGTGGAAATTAGCGGGAGCTCAGCTTAATTTTGAACGCGATGAGCTGATGCGAAGATACTTGTCAGAAAATAAAGTAGATCTGTATCAGGCTCATGCTATTAAATTCCTTGATGAATGGGACATGCAGGATTATGACGGCTACGGAATTATTTGCTTACCGCAGGCGGATCCTGGTGACAGTAATAATGCGACGAGCTCGGATGTTATAGGCAATGACGAATACGTTATGCCTTATGTGGATCGCTGGGGTCCAACCGCGCTCCAATTGAACGCAGGTACGCTTAATACGTTAGCCTGGAGAAGCGATGCAAGTGCACGTTCTTTGCTAGTATTATCAGGTAGGGTATCGCCGCAAGTCCGAGAAGAATTAATTGCTGAAAACGGTTGGGAAATTGAAGGTGTTGCTGCTAAGGCTGAGAAAGTAAAACAGGATCCCGATACTCCGCTTTCCTGGATGATGCGACTTAATAAACACGAGAAGGGTGATTTTTACGACGAAAACGGAGATGATTTACAGTTCAACGATGCGATTGCGCTTCATGCTGCAGGAAAACCTATACGACACGATGTGTTCGTGTATGATATTAAAAGAAAATAATCGAAAAAAATGAAAAAAAAATACAGCTCAATTGTCGTAACCGGATCAATCGCCCTCGATGAGATAATGGATTTCCCG
Organism: uncultured Gammaproteobacteria bacterium; assembly: GCA_964476135.1. Taxonomy (GTDB): domain Bacteria; phylum Patescibacteriota; class Microgenomatia; order UBA1406; family GWC2-37-13; genus CAYYYG01. Next base: position 4,074 of record CAYYYG010000006.1, read on the forward strand.
GGGCAGTTTGTGGAGCATTTCCACCCGGAGCGATTGCATCAAATTAACGTGTCCTTCGTTGTTAATAGACTAGAAAAACAGTTTGGCGGGATCGCAACTAATATCGCCTATAATGCTTCCCTCGTGTCCAATACTCAAATAAAGGTTTTATCGGCTGTTGGAAAAGACGGTGGGTATATAGTAGATTTTCTTGAGAAAAGAAAAATCAATACCTTAGGGATTCTGCGCGAAAATAGCCTGTATACTGCTTCGGGTAAAGTAATCACAGACAAAAAAGATAACCAGATTTGGGGTTTTTATTTCGGGGCGCTTGAAAAATCAGGTGATATCGATTATCAAAAACACATTACTCCCAGTTCTTTGGTTATAGTCTCCCCCACCCATTCAACCGGATTTTTGGGAGCTCAGAAATTTGTCATTCAAAAATCATTAGATTACGTATATGATCCAGGCATGGCGCTTACATGGATTTCTGATGAGGATTTGAGAGCGGGAGTATTGTCGGCAGCTTATCTTATTGGCAACGATTATGAAATCGCACAAATCTGCCGCCGGCTGAAAACAACAGTTGCAGAAATTACCAAGAATAGCTTGGCGGTCATAACTACACTCGGCGAAAAAGGCGCGCTTTACCAGTCGCGTGATGTAGCTATTGAGGTTGGTATTTATAAGAAGTGTAAGCTTGTTGACCCGACCGGAGCCGGAGACGCCTTCCGCGGTGGATTTTTTGCCGGTGTCGCTGAGGGTAAGCCGATTAGTGACTCTCTGAAGCAAGCTGCAGCTGTTGCCAGCTTTGCGGTTGAGGCATACGGTACAGTCAACCACCATCCGAATAAAGCACAGATAAAAAAACGTTCGGATTCGTTATAAATATAGTTTATAATGCATACGTTACCAGATTATTAAATTATTATTTACCTATGAAATACGACATCAAAGATCTGTCACTCGCCACAGAAGGCAAGTTACTTATAGAATGGGCTGAGCGTGACATGCCGGTTTTGAGACTCATAAAGGAAAATTTCACCAAGAAAAAAAGCTTGAATGGGGTTGTATTAGCTGCATGTCTGCACGTAACATCGGAAACTGCCAATCTTGCGATTACTCTTAAATCTGCCGGGGCGAAGGTTTATTTGTGTGCCAGCAACCCACTTTCAACAAATGACGCTGTTGCCGCTTCACTTGTCAAACATTATGATATTCCCGTTTTTGCAATAAAATGGGAAGACAATAAAACCTACTACAAACATCTGAATTCCGTCCTCGATGTAAAACCAAACCAGACCATGGATGACGGTGCTGATTTGGTGGGACTGCTCCATCAGGAAAGAAAAAACCAGCTGACCGATATAGTCGGTTCAACCGAAGAAACCACGACCGGAGTAATCAGACTTAAGGCAATGGAAAAAGACGGCGCTCTTAAAATTCCGGTACTTGCAGTTAACGACAACATGACAAAGCATATGTTTGACAATCGTTACGGCACCGGTCAATCGACTCTTGATGGAATCATAAGAGCTACAAACATCCTCCTTGCCGGACGAATATTTGTTGTTTGCGGTTACGGCTGGTGTGGACGTGGCGTTGCTATGCGTGCTGCCGGAATGGGCGCACAGGTTATCGTATGTGAAGTCGATCCGGTTAAGGCGCTTGAGGCTTCAATGGACGGGTACCGTGTTATGCCTATCAAAGAAGCGGTTAAAATTGCCGATGTGGTATTGTCTACTACGGGTAATAAGTATGTTATTGATGAGCAGCATTTGAAGATTGCCAAGGATGGAATAATATTGGCGCAATCGGGTCATTTCGATGTGGAAATAAACAAGACCGCCCTAAAAAAAATGTCTAGTAAGGTAAGAAAAGTAAGGCCATTTGTCGATGAATATACGGTGGGAAAGAAAAAAATTTATCTTCTTGCGGAAGGTCGGCTAGTGAATCTGGCTGCTGCAGAAGGCCATCCGGCTTCGGTTATGGACATGAGCTTTGCCGGGCAGGCCCTGGCATCGGAGTATATGTGGAAAAACCGCGGCAAGCTCGAAGCGAAAGTTTATCAGCTGCCGGAAGAGCTGGATCGAAACATTGCGAGCTTAAAACTCAAAAGTGAAGGTATAAAAATCGACAGTTTGTCGGCAGTTCAGAAAAAATATCTATCAAGCTGGCAAGAAGGCACCTGATTAAATCCGTCTCTCTATAATAATTGTGCATTTTGTTGCAAGCGCAACTGCCGCGCCGACTGCAACCCAAATGGGCAGAAGCAACAGTCCGGCTACTCCGACGGTAACTGGAATGTCTATTAGCACTTTTCCGGTTTCATTCTTTACGATTACGCGGTGAATATTCCCCTTGCGAAAAAGTTCCTTTAATTTGTCAACCACCTTCTCCCCTTTTACTTGGAAGGATTCGGTTGAAAATACTTCTTCAGCTTTATTTTCATTGTTTTTAGTGTCTTTTTTGGTTGTCGTCATATGATAAATAATTTGATAGTATATATATTATATCAAGATGCGGTATGAAAAAAATATCTAAAGGTGTCCCGGGCCCATTTAAAAAGGACAAAATAATCTGGACAAATCATGCGGTCGAAAGACTCAGTGATCGTCGGATGACTAAAGATAAAGTCGCAGAAACCCTCGAAGACCCGGATTACGCTCAGCCCGGAAAACAACCAGGAACATATGAATATGGCAAAAAACATGGTAAAAAATATGTGACCGTTATTGTAAAACCTAGCGACTCATCGAAGGCGGTTGTAGTATCTTGCTGGATTGATCCGCCAGAACCCGGCACAGAAGATTGGAAAGATAAAAATTATTATGTACAGTATAAAAGAGCCCGCTCGATTTGGGGTCAGCTGTGGGTGCTTTTTAAGCAGCAGCTTGGGGTATAAGTAATATGAAATCAAAAAAATTATTCCATTTTACTGCCGGATATTATCTAACTATCGCCGGGATACTGCTGATATTTTTGGCAGCCGGACTGACTTTTATCGGAGAGGCGCGTTTCTACGGATTTTTCTCCAAACAGGGATTGCTCGACATCGGTAATCTGACTGGACAATATGATGCGACAGAACAGGCGGCGATATTCAATAATCAAACTCTTCCAGTGCCGCCATTTTTGGCAAGTGCTTCTACCCAGAAGCAGGTGCTTGGCAGTTCTAATGTGGCAAAAAGGATCGAGGTTGACCTTACTAATCAGCGGTTATATGCATTCGAAGGGGAAAACAAAATATATGATTTTCCGGTTTCTACGGGTAAGTGGAATAAAACCCCAACAGGTGTATTTCGTATCTGGATTAAGCTGAGATACGCACTTATGAAGGGAGGTTCGAAGTCATTGGGAACGTATTACTATCTTCCTAATGTACCTTATACTATGTATTTTTCCAACGACGAACACCCAAGAACCGATGGGTTCGGGATTCATGGTGCGTACTGGCATAATAATTTCGGACATCCGATGTCGCACGGCTGCGTAAACATGAAAGAGGAGGATGTGGGACAAATATATGCCTGGGCGGAGCCAGATCTGAATGGTGCAAGAAGTATAAAAGCTACACAAGATAATCCGGGCACGGAAATAATTATATACGGTGAAGCGCCTCAGGAATAAACCTAACCGCCTCCCGGATGTTTTCGCCACTGCTGCTGCTCTGCCGCCTCAGCGCTTTCATGTTTGATTTTATGGTCTTCGTGACGTTTTTTTTCGTCTGATTTAGTTTCCTTCTCGTGTGTTTTATGATTATGTATCATCGATTATCACCTCCAATCATATTCAGTATACAGAAAAAAGGTGAAATAAGTCACTTCAATATAGGATTTTTGCGATATAATACTATATTATGAACAAACTTACAAAAATCATCGCCACTATCGGGCCGGCAACCGACAGTCCGGAAATGATTGAAGCCCTTATTAATGCCGGTGTTAATATCTTCAGGTTTAATTTTAAGCACAACACAGTCGAATGGCACAATGAGCGCATCGAAAGAGTTAATGCTGTTGCTAAGAAAATGGGAGTCAATGTTGGAACACTTATAGACCTTCAGGGACCGGAAATACGTATTAATATGCCAGGAGATCAGATCGAGATTAAAAAAAACGAAAAGCTTATTTTCGGTGAAGAGGCTTTTACGGGAAAACCTGGGGCAAAAAAAGGTTTTTCTATCTCCCATCCTGACATTATCCCGCATATCAAAAACGGACAGCATATTGTCGCAGACGACGGCGCTTTCCGCTTTACCTTCGAGAGAATCGGATCCAAGTCGTATCTTATTCCGCATAATGGCGGTATTATGAAGCAGCGAAAATCATTGAATATTCCGGGCGCGGACTTTCCTTTTCCGGTACTCGTAGATCGTGATTTTGACGGACTGGAACTTGCTGCTAAAAATGAAATTGATTTCGTAGCATTATCTTTTGTGCGTACCGCTTCCGATCTTCAGGTTGTCCGTCGGGAAATGAATAAGTACAAAGTTAAGGGGATGTTGGTTGCAAAGATAGAAACTCAGAAAGCCATCGATCATCTTGATGATATCGTAAAACATGCCGATGCCCTTATGGTGGCACGCGGTGATCTAGGGGTTGAGCTGCCAATTGAACAGGTACCATACTACCAGAAATTGTTGATTAAAAAATGTATCGAGCATAATATTCCAGTCATTACAGCAACCCAGATGTTGCAGTCTATGGTTGATTCACCATTCCCGACAAGAGCGGAAATATCCGATGTCGGCAACGCAACCTACGATTTCACAGACGCGGTTATGCTTTCCGGAGAAACTGCCACCGGATCTTATCCTCTTCAAACGGTAGAGATAATGGCAAAGACTGCTGCTTTCAATGAGTCTAAATTTCTTGATGATATAAGGCTGAGATTTAATTATTCGATGAATAAGCAAGAAGAGATTATCGCCGACGCCGCATATAACGTTTATCTTAAGTCGGGTATGTCGGAAAAAGTTCAGGCTTTTATAGTATTTACACAATCAGGGAAAACAGCGAGACTCGTATCTCGTTATCGTCCACAGGTTCCTGTATTTGTATTTACACCGTCTTCAAACGTCGCAGACAGTTTGAGTATTAGTTTCGGAGCTTATCCGTTTGTCGTCAATTCTCCGGAGAAAAAAGGATCTCTGGTCGACACAAATGAACTGCTGCGGGCAGTGGAACTTTTGAAGAAGAAAAAAATGCTCGAACCGGGTAAGAAAGTTATCATTCTTCACGGAGATAAATGGGCTGTTGAAGGCGGGACATCGACTATTAAGATTGTCCAGTTATAATAAATGGGAGAAATAAGAAATTTTGCCATTATCGCCCATGTGGATCATGGCAAATCGACTCTCGCCGATCGGCTTCTTGAGCTGACGGGTATTATAAAGCCTGGTCACCATGAAGAGCAGATGCTTGATCGCAATCCGATTTCGCGGGAACGTGGTATCACGATTAAGCTCGCACCAGTACGGATGAATTACGAGTCGAAAGTGGGAGCTCAAAAGTACATATTAAATCTTATTGATACTCCTGGCCACGTTGATTTTTCATATGAAGTCGACCGGACTTTGGCCTGTGTTGAGGGAGTAATACTTTTGGTAGACGCCACCCAGGGAATACAGGCGCAGACTATTGCTAATGCCTATAAATCAATCGATAAAGGTTTAACTATTATCCCCGTAATTAATAAAATAGACCTTCCTCAGGCAGAAACCGCAAAGACGAGAGCTCAGCTTGTAGATTTTTTAGGCATCGATGAAAGCGAAATATTCGAAATATCGGCAAAAACCGGACTGAATGTGCCGCCGCTTCTTGAAACGATTGTCGATAAAGTGCCGCCGCCTGAATTAGCTTCCGGCAGCGCAAAAGCGCTCATTTTTGACTCTTATTACGATCCCCATCGAGGAGTAATTGCCTTTGTTAGGGTGTTTTCCGGATCATTCAAAAAAGGCCAAAAGGTTGAACTGTGCGTCAATAATGTGAACTTTGTTGTTAACGAAGTCGGGCTTTTTTCACCCGATCTCATACAATCCGAAAATATCGGATCCGGAGAAATCGGATATATAGTAACCAATCTTAAAGACATTCATGAAGTCCGGGTTGGCGACACAATTGTCGAGTCCGTCGCAGGCGACAAAACGGCGTTATCCGGATACAAAAGAGTCAAGCCGATGGTATTTGCATCGGTGTTCACAACCGACACAGCTGACTATTTAAATTTGAAAAAAGCTCTCGAAAAACTCTATCTTAACGACTCTTCGCTCGAATTTACAGCAATATACAGCAGTGCTCTAGGGGCCGGCTTCCGGGTCGGTTTTTTGGGACTGCTTCATGCGGATGTCGTACGGGAGCGGCTGGAGCGGGAATTTGGTTTGGATCTGATACTTACTCCTCCGCAGGTTGAGTATCTTTACGAAAATATGCAGTATTCGGAACCATACGTTAAAATCATGATCGTCATGCCCCAGGAATATGTAGGGGCAGTTATGAAATTATGTACAGATTACCGGGCAAGGTTTATAACAATGGACAATAAGAATCAGATTTCCATGCATTACGAAATGCCGCTTTCCGAAATGATCTCCGATTTTTTCGATAACCTCAAGAGTGTCACCTCGGGGTATGCCTCGCTCGACTGGGAGTTTTTGCGTTATGAGGCGGTAAAAGCCGATAAACTGAGCATTCTGATCAACGGCGATGCGGTTGAGGAGTTTTCCGAAATTGTCGTGCAGGAGAGATCATTTGTTAAGGCGTCGGCGATCGTTAAGAAAATGCGGGAAGTTATTCCGCGACAGATGTATGAAGTCAAAATCCAGGCATTATATAAGGGTAAAATCATTGCGTCCGAAAGAGTTGCTCCATTCCGTAAGGACGTAACTGCCAAACTATATGGTGGAGACCGTACCAGAAAGGATAAGCTTCTTAAAAAACAGAAAGAAGGTAAGAAGCGAATGAAAATGATCGGTCACGTAGAAGTACCTAAAGAGGCCTTCCTTAAATTATTCAACAAGTCTTCCTGAATGAATATTAGAATACAAATCCTATCGCGAGCAAAACAACCGGAATTAGCAGTGTAAACCACATTAACGGTGAACCGGCAGATGGTATCGTTGGCTGTGCGTCCCCTTCCGGCGTAGGTGTATTTGTATTATTGACTGCCAAAATTATTTCAGTCGGTGTGGGCGTTGCGGTTGAGTTGGCGGCAACATATGAAGCAGACTGATCATTGTATGTAATGGGTGTCGGTGTTACCGTTGGGGTCGAAGTCAGAGTAGGTGTAGGCGTGGATGTGGGGGTTGAGCTCGGTATAGAAGCGACGCTATCGGCTATTGTGACGCTTGGAGTTAGGGTCGCCGATTGCGTTGCGGTTATGGATACGGTCGGTGTGAGTTCGGTGGTTACTGCCGGCGATATCGAAGGCTGTGCTGTTGTTGTAATTGTCTGCGTAGGACTCAAGTCGGTATCCGAGGCCGCGCAGCTTACCGCAGAATATGTTTGAGGAATGTTCTCTATTCCGGCTCGACCATCGGTCCATGCGAGCTGGAATCTTACTGTTCCGGCTGTTAACGATTTTACACCTGTCTCGATTTTGCCTGTTACTGATTGTCCGGCAGGAACAGTGCCTAAATTTACAGACTTTCCTGTCTGATCGTCTATTACTGTCACATTAAGGTCCTGGTCTGATCCGCCATTTTGAGTGTTGGTAAACGTCAGATCTATAACTGCATTGCCCAACGTGTCACATTTTGCAACCGCTGCAGAAGTGCTGCTCATCGCCCTTGGGGCCAGATAAGTTTGCCTCTGTGTAAAGCTTACATAGAAAACAATAAGCGCTAATGTAAATAGCAGGACACTACCGGCAATTTTCGTATAGAGAATTTTTTTCTTGTCAAACATACTTAATAAGCAAAATCTTTTTTGTGTTCAGTAATCATTTCGTCTATCGAGTCATATTCAAGCTTGGTAACCTTAGTCGGATAAACGATTACATACGCGACCGGCATTTTGGACGCATCTTTTACAGTATATACATTTGAAACCTGGTTTGCTGGCTGACTGAATAGAAAGCCATTGAATCCGGAATCTTCCGAAAACAGACTTTTTTCTGCGGAATACCCGGTGATTATTTCATTTTTAATCTGGCTTGAAAAATTTTTTAACTCTTCGTCATTTTCTGTTGCGGCGATAATCTGCTCAGGAGAAAGTTCTCCAAGAACGAGCGATTGTTGGTATCTTTTTATAACTTCCTCGGCTTTATTTTCCGGACTCGGGTAGAGGTTTTTTAACTCCGGGTTTGCCCCAGCGCCAGCAAATCTTATGTGTATGAATGCAAAATCAGCTGAAGAAAAAAATTTATTTTTAATTGTGTCTTCCAGTTTTGCTACGGCGTCGGACAGTTCGGCAAAAGTGCCAACGGGTTGTGGTTCACCAAGCTCATTTTCCGTAGAAATCTCCCCATACAGATAGTATTTCATTATTTGCCGGTTCACATACTCGATTTTATCCGAATCCGGTATTTCAGTGCTGCTGACTGCGTCGGCGTATATATTTTCCGGAATTGGCTGACCCTTAAAACTTTTTGGGTAATTGTTGGATGGGGTTGGGGTTGCGGAAGGTAAATTCACCATCTGAGTTTCCATTGTTGCCTGTGTATTGGTTGTCAGCGATTGAGTACTAACCCAGAAGGCAACCGACGCCACAAATAAAATAGCCGCTATTGTGAGGATAATGTTTGTTAAAGAAATATTCAGCTTTTTTTTTGGCTGGGCAACTGTCACCGACTGTGTGAAATCGGGGATATTTTTGAGCATGCTTTCATTATTTTATATCTGAGGATAAAAGTCAACCGGTAAGCTGCCACTCGATATTAGGATTTTTTTTCATGAAAGTCAGTTGTCGCTTAACATACTGTTTTTCTTTCAAGATCCATTCGGCAGCAGCCATCTCAAGGCTCATGTGATTTTTTATATATCCGATCAATTGCACATATCCTATTGTTTTTAAGCCAGGTGCATTTTCACCGTATTTTGTAAGAAGAGCGCGCGTTTCTTCAACAGCTCCCTTTGCAAGCCTCTCTTCCACTCTTTTTTTAATAAGTTCTTCTGTAATTTCACTATTTTTATGTTTTAGACCAATGATTCTATAATTCAGATCAGGGATACTTAATTTTTCGGATAATACACTCTTGTCAAAATTGTTTGAAACGGATATTTTTTTTCCGGAAAATGCAATTTCTATTTTTCTTATAAGCCGCTGCGGATTATTTTTATCGCTTTGATTTAGCGATTCGAATAGACTCGAGTTTTTTTCAGATAAAATCGTTTTCAACTCATCAGTGCTTTTATTACCTAGCTTACGGCGGAGTTGCCAATCAGGTTTGATCGTTTCGGTACCTATTGAATATAGCAGATGCTGTAAATAAAAATAAGTACCACCACAGATAATTGCGGTTTTGTTTCTTTTTAATATATTTTTCAGTACTGGAAGCGCGGAAATCTGGTAATCATATGAGGAAAATTGTTGATTCGGTTTGACTATATCATAAAGCCAAATTTTCGTTGTTCCCTCAAGCGTATAATAGCCGATCGAATAGTTATGAATACTCTCGTGTTCTATATAATTATGATCTGTGATATCTTTTCCTGTCACGATGTCCTGTTCTGCATAAATTTGTCTGGAATCGCAGTTGATGATTTCGCCATCCATTTCCTGGGCTTTTTTTAAGGCATAGGCTGTTTTTCCAGAGGCGGTGGTTCCGGTTATGATTATTACACTCATTTTTTTACCGGTTGTTTACTGCTTGCTACTAGAAGATTTTTAAAAAGATACAGGACATCAAGTGGCCCGACGCCGCCTGGAGTTTTTGTATAGTAAGAAGTTATACCGCTTATCTCCTCAACATCGTAATCCCCTTTCAGCCTGCCATTCTCTCTTCTTAACCCGGCTGTTATGAGTACGACTCCCTGTTTTAGAAATTCCGGTTTTATTATTTTCTTACCGACAGCTGTTATTATTACGTCAGCTTCTTTGTAGTATTGCTCTGGAGAAGGCGTTCTTGAGTTTATATTGATGAAATTTATCTTAAAGTCATTTAGGGTTTTTCCAATCGGTTTTCCCCCGGTCACTCCGCAGCCAACCAACAGAACTTTTTTCTGTTTTAGCGCCGTGCGGAAAAATTTTATATCCTCATCTTCCACCATGAGGTTTTTGTTGATTTTTTTGCCTCCATATATATACTTCAGTACTGTTAGAACTGCCATGCCAAGAGGCGGATGATAGAGAGGTTTGTTTTTGTGTCCCTCTATTTCTTTAATTTGCGGGATGTATTTGTATATGCTGTCGGTACTGAGTTGTGACGGTAATGGTTGCTGTATGATGATTCCGCATACACCTGGGTCAGCAGAATAAGCTTTGAGCATCTGAGCAAACTTTTCGAACATAGGTACGCGTTTGAAATTAACGAAGTCGAACTTGATTCCTAACCGCGAAGCAACCTTTTTTTTGATATTGACGAAAGACAACTGTTCATCCGACTGCCCAATTAAAATAGTTATCAATTTAGGAGTGATTCCCCTTTTTTTTAAAACGCTTACCTCATCTTTGAGAGTCGCTTCTAATATATGCGCTATTTCCTGTCCTGGTATTTGCATGAATTTAATTCATTATACCACACCCGGAAATATTATTTTCCGGCTTTCCTTAAATAAAGGCGGCGCTTGTCACGTGATCGCTTGCGCTTGCGAAACGCATGAGAATTACTCCTTTAGCCTGTCTGGAAAGTGATGGTATCGATTTTAAAGGGATTTTGACAATATGTCCTTGCGCGCTAGTTATTATGACAGTCGAATCTTCCGGGCCGATAATCTTTACATATGCTACTGTACCGGTTTTTTTATCGATAGTTGCGACCTTGACGCCTTTCCCTCCTCTATGCTGTCCCTTAAACTGGGAGAGCTTGGATTTTTTACCGATGCCACGCGCACTGATGACCAGTAATTGTTTATCGAATTCGCGACTGCTGAAAACGTCAGCACTAACGACAACGTCTCCTCCTTCAACCTCAATACCCTTCACGCCTCTTGAAGAACGGCCGGTGGGTCTCACTTCCGATTCCTTGAAAACTATCGCTTTACCATTCTGGGATACAAGAATGCTATTGGTATTTCCATCGGTAAGCCTGACCCAATGGAGCTCATCCCCGTCTTCCAGTTTGATTGCGATGATGCCATTGGACCGGATATTGACATATTCGGCAAATGAAGTTTTTTTCACTATACCAAGTTTGGTTGACATGAGAATGAAATGTTTATCAGCACCCGCCTGAAGTGAAGCGTCGTATGTAAGAACCGAGGTGACTTTTTCATCGGGTCTTATATTGAGTAGGTTAACGATCGCTTTCCCTTTGGATATTCTTGATCCAACCGGGACTTCCCAAACTCTAGTTTGGAATACACGCCCCTGATTGGTGAAGAAAAGCATGAAATCGTGCGCCATTGCGGTTGTTATGTAATAGACATTATCGGTTTCTTTTGTTTCGATACCGCTGACTCCTTTTCCGCCGCGATTCTGTACCTTAAATGTTTCGCGCGGCACTTGCTTGATGTATCCTTCTTTGGTAAGCACTACGATAACTTCTTTATTTTCGATAAGCATTTCATCGCTGATTTCTCCCGGTTTCGATTTTACGACTTTAGTTTTTCTTTCATCACCGTACTTTTTTCTGATATATAAAAGTTCGTCTTTTATTACTTTAAGTTGTTTAAAAACATCGGCAATAAGAGCTTCCAAATAAGCGATAGTTTCGCGAAGCATCTTTAGCTCGTCTTCAATCTTATCCCGCTCAAGACCAGTTAGTCTTTTGAGCTGCATGTCAAGTATGGCCTGAGCCTGTATCTCTGAAAATTTGAATTTTTTTATAAGTTTAGCTTTCGCTTCCTGCTCATCTTTTGATTTGCGGATAATATCGATTACCTCATCGATATGATCAAGGGCAATTAGGTATCCCTCAAGAATATGAGCGCGGTGTTTTGCCTGAGCCAACTCAAATTCAGATCTTTTAACTATCACATCTATACGATGATGTAAATAATGCTCAAGTATAGACTTCAAGCCTAAGGTTTGCGGAACGCCATCGACAAGAGCAACCATGTTGACCGGGAAACTCGTCTGCAGGTCGGTGAATTTGAAAAGATTATTTAATACTTTTTTATAAGATGCGTCTCTTTTGAGTTCGATAACGATACGAATGCCGTCGCGGTCCGATTCGTCACGAAGATCAGAGATTCCGACGATTTTTTTATTTACGGCGAGTGTCGCGATTTTTTCCACAAGATTGGCTTTATTAACCTGATATGGAAGCTGCTTAACTACGATCGCTGTTTTACCTTTTCCGATTTCTTCCTCGTCCACCTGGGCTCGAATCAGAACTTTCCCTCGTCCTGTATTGTAGACCTGTTTAATGTCGTTGGCGCCATAGATAGTTCCGTAGGTTGGGAAATCGGGACCTTTAACATACTCGAGCAGATTGTCTGTCGTGGTTTCAAATAAAACTTTCTTTGTTTCTTTTTCGAGTTTTGCTTTGTCGATCATGTGGATCAGCGAATCTGCAAGTTCGTTCAGATTATGCGGCGGGATTTTTGTTGCCATACCGACTGCAATACCCTCTGCCCCCATAAGTAGAAGATTGGGGATTTTTGAGGGTAAAAATTCTGGTTCTTTCAAGCTGCCGTCGAAATTATCGGTAAATGATACTGTTTCTTTTTCGATATCCGCAAGCATTTCTTCGGCGATTCTTGTCAGCTTGGCTTCTGTGTAGCGCATGTGTGCCGCCGGGTCGCCATCGATCGAACCGAAATTTCCTTGTCCTTTAACAAGTGCGTAACGCATGGTGAAATCTTGCGCCATACGGACAAGCGCTTCATAAACAGGGGCGTCTCCGTGCGGATGGTACTTACCAAGTACTTCTCCGACAATTTTTGCTGATTTGGAAAACCGGGCGCCTGCTGACAGACCCATTTTATACATAGCAAAAAGAATGCGTCGGTGTACCGGTTTCAGGCCATCGCGCACATCGGGAAGCGCACGGGAAACAATAACAGACATAGCGTAATCGAGATACGCTCGTTTCATTTCTGATATTATTTCGGTTGATTGGATATTCGTCATAAATAGTTTTATAGATTTCCCGCTGTGCGGGACTATTGCCCGCATTCGCGGGAATAACAACTGATTTTCATTTCATTGCGTTTTTTATCGACTCGTAGGCTTTTTCTTTGCCCAAAAAGTCGCGTGTTTTTACCCATTTACCTTTTTCCAGCTCCTTATAATGATTGAAAAAGTGCTGAATTTTTTTCTTTGTGATTTCGTCAATATCGCCTATATCCTTAATATGAGCGTAAAACGGATCGACTTTGGCTGTGGGAACGGCTAATATTTTGGTATCTATTCCTTCCTCGTCTTCCATCTCCAGCATTCCGACAGGTCTAACATTTATCCCGCATCCTGGCATAACAGGATATGTAGATAGCACGAGCACATCTACCGGATCACCGTCCTCAGCGTGGGTCTGGGGAATGAATCCGTAATTGAAAGGATACACCATGGTCGTAAATGCAAATCTGTCGACCATTATTATTCCCGCTTCTTTATCCAGTTCGTACTTAACTGCCGATCCCTGGGGGATTTCAACTACTACCGTTACCTCTTCCGGAGGATTTTTTCCTGCTGAAAGTTTGGAAAGATTCATATATTAATAGATAATTAATAATCAAGTTAGACATCCAGTGTCGCCATTCTTGCATGCGTAACAATGAATTTTTTTCTCGGCGGAACTTCCTCACCCATAAGCATCGTAAAAACTAAATCTGTTTCCTGCGCATCTTGTATTGTCACCTGCTTTAATATTCTGTTTTCGGGATTCATGGTTGTCTCCCAGAGCTGATCGGGATTCATCTCTCCCAAACCTTTATACCTCTGGACATTAATAGACGAATGGACCGATCCTGTCGCCTGATCAACCGGCTCTTCCTGACCGTCTTTTTTCTTTTTTTCGTTTATACTGTCGGTAATTTCTTTGATTATTTTATTTTTTTCTTCTTCGGTGTAAACATAGTTTACTCTTTTTCCGTACTGTACTTTATAAAGCGGCGGCTGCGCGATATATAGATGTCCTTTATGGACTATATCTGGCAAATGTCGGAAGAAGAATGTTAATATCAGGGTTCGAATGTGCTCGCCATCGACATCGGCGTCGGTCATGATAACGACTTTGTGGTATCTTAACTTTCCGTAGTCTACATTTTCCCCGATACCCATGCCAAGTGCAATAACCATGTCTTTGATTTCACGGAAAGAAAGTACTTTATCGAGGTAGGCTTTTTCGGTATTGAGAATTTTTCCGCGGAGCGGGAGTATCGCCTGGAATTTACGATCGCGTCCTTGTTTTGCCGATCCGCCTGCCGAATCTCCTTCAACCAGAAATAGTTCGGAAAGTGCCGGATCTTTTTCCTGGCAGTCTGCCAGTTTACCTGGCAAGCTCGCCCCTTCAAGCGCGCCCTTCCTGAGCACTGCCTCTTTTGCAGCTTTTGCCGCTAATCTGGCTTTTTGGGCCAGGAGGATTTTAGATAAAATTTCCCGACCTACCTTGGGATTCTCTTCGAAATACATATCTAAATATTCTGAGACGGATTGCTGAACAACAGCCTGAATCTCGGAATTACCTAGTTTTCCTTTAGTCTGCCCCTCAAACTGCAGATTGTTTTGTGGCATTTTTATATATACTATCGCCGCAAGCCCCTCCTTCACATCATCGCCCGTTAAGGATTCTGAGAGTTCTTTTTCACTCACGGTTTTTTTAGCATAAGAATTGATCGATTTGGTAAGTGCGATCCGGAAGCCGGTCAGATGAGTACCTCCTTCGTGTGTGTTGATGACGTTAACGAAAGAATGGACGTTTTCGGCAATCGAGTCGTTATATTGAATCGCAACCTCGATTTCTTTGTCCTCCACCACTTTATGTATGTAAATAGGATCGTGCAGTGTACGTTTGCCTCGGTTCATGTCGTTGATAAGCGAAATAATTCCGCTGTCGAAATAGAACGCGGAGCTGTCGCTCGTCTTTTCATTGGCGATTTTGAAGAGAACATTTGAAACCAGATAGGCTCTTTCTTTTATCATTTTTCTAAAAGCCGTATAATTAAGGTCAATGGTTTCCTTAAAGATTTCTTTATCAGGAAGGAAAGAGTAAGCGGTGCCGTGATCTTTCTTAAATCCGAGTATTGATTTACTGTCTTTTTTTACATGGTATTGCGGGATGCCTCTTTTGTATTCTTGACGCCAAATAACACCCTCTTTCGCAACTTCGACTATTACGTGTTCCGAAAGCGCATTAACGACCGACGCGCCGACACCATGGAGACCGCCGGAAACCTTATAGGCACCCTGACCGAATTTGCCGCCAGCGTGGAGTTTGGTCATGACTAGCTCAAGTGCGGAAACGTTATATTTTGGTACTTTGTCGACCGGTATACCTCTCCCATCGTCAAATACAGTCATGTATCCATTTTTATGTATTGTTATGTCGATATTCTTGCAGAATCCGGCCAGCGACTCATCGACCGCATTATCGACAATTTCTCTCAAACATTCGTTAATACCGGTTTGTGAAGTGCTTCCAATATACATTCCCGGTCTTTTGCGAACGGGTTCAAGTCCTTCTAATACTACTATGGAGTCTGCGTTGTAATCTGAATTTTGAGTAGCCATAAAGGCTCATTATAATAAATTTTCACCTACATGTCCAGCGCCATTGAAGTTTTCTACCAGATAAGATTAATGAAATATTTCTAGGACTGGTTTAGAGCTGCCCTCTTTTGAATAAAAATCCAGACCGTCCGAGTGTATGGAATCTATGCCCAAGCTTATCGGCTCTCCCGGCCTTGCTGAAATATATTCTCTAATTTTTGCAGTAACATTGATTTTTATATATTTTCCCGATTGTGAGGAGTTGATCGAGGTTAAAGGAACGCTGTTGTAATATTTGGATGTATTATAGGTGATAGAAAATTCAGTCCAGCTGTTATTAGGAATATAATTGAGAGTCTGTGTGCCTGAACTCGGATTAGTGATGTATATATTCAAGTAGGCTGATTGTATATTTTTTCCTTGCACCGAGCCAAGCGGGAATTTAAGATAGCTGATTTCGGCGGGAGCGCCGCTGTTCGCGTCGACCTGTAAGGAACTGACGTTTCCATAATTTCGGTCCGGTGATGATTTTGATACATAGGCATCCGCAACCGGAGTAATTCTTGTCGATGTTCCGGATGGAGGGCTCGTGGGGCTAGGTGTGGGACTTGATGTTGGTATTCTTGTCGCGCTGGGTTGTGGCGTTATAGTTTGAGATGGTGCAGGTGTTCTAGTGGGTGATGGGGATGTCGTTCTGGTTGGCGATGGCGTAGGAGTCTGTGTAGCACTCGGGGTGCGCGTAGGAGTTGCAGTAGGTTGGTTACCTGAATTTACGCAATAGCCATCGTTTTTACACAAAGATTGGAAAGTATCCCAAGTGGATGTGCGCGCAGTATTTTTAAGATTCATAAGTCCTGTCTGATCGTAATTTGTCACTGTAGATTTGATCGCATGCGAAAACCATGAAACCCTTTTTATTTTTTGATTATTAGAAAGATATGGGATGAGGTTCTGCATAACCTGATTTACTGTATTTCTGGCAACGTTCGGATGCAGAACACCGGTTTCTGTTATCCATATTTCACCTTTATTTCCTTTTGCCCAGCTATTGGAGTCTATCCATCTATTCCAGCCCGGCAGATCCAAACCATAATTAGGGTCACGTCCGCCTTCCATTCTTCTTTTCAAATGAGCGGTCATAGTGGTAGTATCTAAAGCAACTGGGTTCCATGGATAAAGGTGGAAATGTATACCGGCAATATCGGGGTTTGATCCGAAGCGGTCTTTCCATAAAACGTAAAATTCTTCAAGCCAGATTCTTTTTTTGCCTTCAGGACCATATACTCTCGCCCACCACATATCAGGGCCAAAATAGACACCGCCGAAAATGACATCTATAGATTTGTTTGTTCTCTGTTCGTAATCGTTTTTCCAGGTAATAAATTCTGATAGTCGAGTTACGGCATCGGCAGGCGCGCAGTTTGCGCCACCATTGGCGCTTGAGTTGTCAGGTTCATTCAGGTATAAAACATATCCGGAATATGATGCCCTTTCGATCCAGGCTTGTAAATTTGTATTGGCAGATGCTCCGCATCCGAATACCATAGGTACGTAGTTTGCTGCACCAAAGTCGCTGTATGGATTATTTCCTGTTGCCTTAGGATAGGTCCAGTTGTACACCCATACTGGGCCCAGCTCCTCCACATCGGTTTTATTATATAAATTCCATCCCAGTCCGATACCAAGAAAAGTTGACGATCTCGAGGCCGCTTCCGTATTTATAACAAATATTCCAAAAAGCATTAATAAAATACCGGAGTATATAATCTGCCTCATTTCCTCATTTTTTCAGAAAATGAATGTGCAGTCAAGTGATTTGTGGTAATAAAAAAACCACCGTCAATAAACGAACGGTGGCTTTTTTATGTAAATTCTTATTTAAGCTCAACTTTGGCACCTGCGGCCTCAAGTTTTTTCTTAGCTTCTTCAGCAACGTCTTTTTTAACATCGGTCAGAAGTTCTTTCGGAGCCGATTCTACAAGCTTTTTCGCATCCATAAGTCCGAGTGCCGGTTGGATTTCGCGAACTGCTTTGATTACGTCAAGTTTTTTGTCGCCTGCCGAAGCCAAAACAACTGTAAAGCTGGTTTTTTCTTCTGCCGGGGCTGCTGCTGCACCTGCGGCTGCGGGTGCTGCTGCCATCATCGGGGCGGCGGTAACGCCGAATTTATCTTCAAGATATTTTGCAAGTTCGGCCATTTCTATAACACTTAATCCTTCAAGCTCTGTTGCCAATTTTTGTAGTTTTTCTGATAATTTTGCATCTGTCATGTGGTTACCACCTCCTTACTAATATTAAATTGTTTAACTCTGTTTCGACTTTTGATCCAATATATAAACTATTTTTTGCATGTTGTATTTGATGGCATAGGTGAAGCTACTCATCGGATTCTTCATTCCCCCGATTACTTTAGCCATAAGTTCCAGGCGTGGCGGAAGCTTGGAAATTTTTACCAGATCTGTGGAGTTGTAGACATTTCCATCCAGTAAACCAAATCTGAACTGGACCGCCTGCTCCTTTTCTGAAAACGCTGTTATTGTACCTAGTCCTTTGCTCCAATCGGCGCCCAATTTAACGACTGCGGTGTTGTCTTTAATTTCTTTTGCGGAAGTAAGAAGATTTTTTAAGCTTTTTTTAGATGAGGCAAGCTTATTGAGTGCTTTGCCGAGTATGCTATTTTTGACCACTTTAAAACCGGAGTCATTTTTTCTTAATTGTTTTCTCAGATCTTCAAGAGCTAAATGCTTTGTGTTTCCGAATTTAACGAAGGTGAAATTTTCTGACTTATCGAGAAAATCAACTATAGTATCGAGTTGTGTTAGTTTTTTTGTGCTTGCCATATGTCACTCGTACAGGAAACAATTATTAATTTCCACCTGTAGTCTCTGTGATAGGACTATTATACGTTATTTTTTTACTATTGCAACTTAGACTTCGCTCAACAATTCTCTGAGTGTTTTTGGTCTGTTCTCGTCTTGTCCAGGTGTTTTTTTCTGTTTTTTTGTTTTCGCGGTCGCTCTGTAAGCGGCTCCGATTTTCTGTTTTCTTGCAAAATCATCGGCTCGTCCCTTTGTATCGAGAAGTTTTTCCTCTCCTGAATAGAAAGGATGGCATTTCGAACAAACTTCGACCGTGATCGATTTTTTTGTAGAACCGGTTGTGAACGTGTTGCCACACGAACAGGTAACCAGAACTTCCAAACTGTATTGCGGGTGAATAGATGCTTTCATAGGATTGATATTCGGAAATTATACCACATTTTCTGTAGTTGCAATTACTTTCTCCCACTTTCCTTCTTCAATTATATCTTCAAGATTATAGAAACTTTTTCCAAGGCGGTGATCTGTTAGTCGATTCTGAGGAAAATTATAGGTTCGGATTTTGTCTGACCGCTCCCCTGTTCCCACATTTCGTACGTATGAGTTGACTATACCTTTCTTTTTTTCCACTTCAAGCTGATAAAGCTTACCCATAAGTAAGTCCATCGCGATTTTTCGATTTGCTTCCTGGTATCTTTCCCGGCTTGCTGTGACGACTACTCCGGTTGGTTTATGGGTTAAGCGCACGGCGGTTGATACTTTATTTACGTTTTGTCCACCATGGCCTCCGGCACGATAAAATTGCCACTCGAGGTCGCTCTGATTAATTTTAACGTCCGATTGTATGATTTGCGGCAACACTACTATAATGCAGGTCGAGGTGTGTACTCTGCCTTTTCTTTCCGTTGTAGGTATCCGCTGAACTCGATGAACTCCTGTTTCATTGCTGAAAATTTTATATGCCTGTTCGCCGGTGATCTTAACTATCGTTTCATCAAGAAAAGAACATTTGAAGCCTTTGCGGTTTGCGAAGCGTATATATGATTCGATAAGCTCTTTCTCCCAGATTTTTGATTCGTCGCCGCCGACTCCTGGCATTGCTTCGATAATTACAGTATTAGGATTAATTAACATATTTATTCTTTGTTTAACTCTTTCTCGCTCTGTTTTTTTTGGTTTATATAGTTGTAGGCGTGACCTATTATAACCGTACCCAAGGTCAGATAACCGGCAATTGTTTTGTCGAAGTATATCAGAATCCCGGACAAAATGATAAATAATACGGTTATTATAAATGCGAGTTTCATTCCGTTTTTTTCGTTTGTTATATTGGAATGAACAACACTGGCTTCGAGTTCGCGGCGGTGTTTGGATTGTTCTTCTGCCATTTTAAGAATTCTGTCGGCCGCTCCTGTTAGTATTTTTTCATAGCCGGCCAGAATTTCCGGGTGTGGGAGAGGTCCATCAAACGTGCTCGTCTGGTACTCAACAATATCCTGGTTACTATCGGTTTTTTTATTATCTTGATTGTTTTCCATATTCTTTTACCGCTCCGGCAATGTCATTGCCCGTTATGATCCAGTCATGTTTAAGAGCCTCAGAGTCGGATTTGCTATAATTTCCGTCGATACGGTAAACATCAAGGCTGGCAGTTATGTCCAGTATGCGGGCAGCTCCTTTTTGAAAGGAGGGTTTGCTCGTGGTATTGGGAAAGACAGAGTTAGATGTCGACATTAGATTTCCCGGATAATGAATTTAATAACGACTCCTGTGTGATTTCAGATTGTTTTCCTGTCCTCAGATTTTTGAGCTTCACATAGCCGCGTTCAGCTTCTTCCGGACCGACAATAACCACATACTGTATATTATTCCTGTCTGCGTATTTAAGTTGTTTATCTATTTTATACGGCGGATGTGAAAACACGTCTGTATTAATTCCCCCTTCCCGAAGTATCGCAGCTATTTTCAGCGATTTTGCTAATAAATCCGGAGAAAATACGGTTATAAGCACGGCGGTTTTTGTTTTTAATTCGGGAAAAAGTTTGAGTTCTTCCATTGCATCTATAGTTCGATCGAAACCGACTGCAAAACCTGTCGCCGGAATTTCTCTATTGATGAAGCGGCTCACAAGTTTATCGTACCTTTCCCCACCTAATACTGAGCCTGCTGAGAAACCCGGTATAACCACTTCCCATATTGCCCCGGTCGAATAATTAAATGACCGGGCTATTGTCGGATCGAATTTATAGTGTTCTTCCGATACCCCGGAGGCAGCAAGATATGAAAAGATTTTTTCAATGGTTTCTGTCGGCTGTGCATTGAGGATTGAGTCGAGAATTTTGTTTGCATCTGGCGATGATAAACCTTTTTTGACTATTTCTTCGATTACTCCGTCACGTCCGATTTTGTGCAGCTTGTCTATGGCGACGATTACGTCATATGGGACGTTTTTGTAGAGTGCGCGATCGTTTACGCGTACCACGTATTCCTTAAAGCCAAGAACTCGAAATATCTCCAGGCTTAGCGCTATAACTTCGGCATCAGCTTCCGGACCGGGTACCCCGAAGATATCAGCATCACATTGCAAAAATTCACGATACCTTCCTTTTTGGGGTTTTTCAGATCGCCAAACCGATTGTATCTGGTATCTTTTGAATGGAAAGGAGAGTTTGTCGTAGTACTGCGCAACGTATCGACAGGTTGGTACTGTCTGATCGTATCTTAACGCTACCCTGCGGTGGCCGTGGTCTTCAAAGTGCATAAATAACTTTTCATCTTCACCTATGTTTCCGGTAAAAGTTTCCAGATACTCGACTGCCGGAGTTTCGATAGGTGTAAAACCGTATCTTTCAAAGGTTTTTTTTATTTTACTCGTGGCATACTGTCTTTTTATAGTATCCGTAGGTAAAAAATCACGGAAACCTTTGAGCGTGCGTGGTTGGATTATTGTACTCATATTATTCGGATGCCTCCAATTTAACAGTTTTTGAAATTATATCACCTTCTATCCGTCCATCGGATTCTTCGCTAAATTTTGGTCGCCAGATTTTTAATTTTACGTTATCGCCTATTTTTTTGTCGAAAATAATTTTGCTCAACTCCTCCTGGTCCTCGCCGCTGAGTTTTTTACCGTCTATTTCAGTGATTATGTCTTCCTCCTGTATTTCTGCTTTATCTGCCGGTGAATTTTCCACCACCTCGATTATATATGCTCCAGGAACAACATCATTAAGAAGCGCTCTTTTCCGTTCGATCATTTCATAGCGTACGCCTATGAATGGGGTTTTGAAAGATCCGCCCTTCGCCTTAAAGCGGTCTATTCGGCTTTTTAGAATATTGACAGGAATTGCAAACCCTATGTTTTGTCCTTCGGAGGCTATTGCCGTATTTACTCCGATCACTTCTCCGGCTGAGTTGAGAAGCGGACCTCCTGAGTTCCCGGGACTGATTGCGGCATCGGTCTGAATAACGTCGTCGAGTTTTTCAACGTAGCCTTCAAATGGAGATCCGGCCGTTATGCCGCGCCCTAATCCGGACACTATGCCCGATGTGACGGTATTAGGAAATTCACCAAGAGGTGTACCGATTGCGATCGTTATCTGTCCCAGTTTGAGCTTTGAGGAATCTCCTAGTTTTAGTGGCTTAAGACCTTTGGCATCTATTTTGATAATTGCAATATCATTCGGCTGATCACGATAAATCTCTTTTACTTCATATGTTTTTTGGTCGTTGGTAAGGACTTTATAGCTTGCTTCGGTGTCGTCGACAACATGTTTATTGGTTACTATCAAACCATCTTCGGCGATTATAAATCCGCTGCCGATATTCTGTTCAATTTGCTTTTCTTTCCCGGGGATTCTCCTAAAAGGAGAAAACGGGTTGAAGGGGTCGATGTCGAACAGATCATTTGATCGGGTTGTTTTACTTATGCCTATGGTTACCACCGATGGGATCGATTCCTCAACCACTTTGGTAATAACTGATTCTTCGTAAACCACTGTTTGACTCCCCGACATAATTGAAGCCGGTGGAGTTATTTTCGGAATATATTTATTTATGTCAAGTCCGGGGAAAAGTTTTTTTTGTTCACCGACAAATAATACTAAAATCAATAATCCTAAAAGTATCAGTAATTTTTTCATATTAGAAGTTGTAACTGATAAAATCCAAGCGCAACTATTTTAGTACGGAGTCGATCGCTTTTTCAAGTTGTATATCAATTTTTGCTTCTGCGCTTGCTGCTTGCTCTTCGGAAATTTCTATTTTTATTTCCGGCTCGATGCCTTTCTTGTTAATCCAATCACCTTTTGGAAGTATCCATTTGGCGACAGTTATATGCAGGCCTGCATTTCCGTCAAGATCGATTGCTTCCTGTACGGAGCCTTTGCCGAAGCTTTTCTCGCCCACGAGTTTTGCTCTTTTGTAGTCGCGGAGCGCTCCGGAAACTATTTCAGCAGCCGAAGCTGAACCACGGTTGATAAGCACGGCAATCGGTATATCCAGCAGTTTTCCCTTGCGGCTTACTTCATATTGTCTAGACTGACCGTCTATTGTGGACTCTTGCTTCACGACTTTATTTCCATAAGGCAGGAATTCTGAAGCGATATAGACGGCGCCTTCGAGATATCCGCCCGGATTATCACGCAAGTCCAAAATCATACCTCTTATCTCTTTGTTTTTCCATTTGGCGGCAATCGATTTTACAGATTTATCCCATTCATCATTTGTCCCCTCTCCAAATTGGTTGAGTTTTAGAATTGCCACATCATCTTTGAATTCAAGCTCAATAGAAGGAACACGGATTTCATCGCGTGTTATATCGAGGGTTATTTTTTTTCCTCCCCTTATAACTTCAAGGGTGACTTTAGTCCCTTTCGGACCACGGATCATTTTAACCGCTTCGGCCAGAGTGAGGCCCTGGGTGCTTTTATTATTTACTTTTGATATTATGTCGCCTGCTTTTGCACCCGCAGCTTCGGCCGGTGATTCTTTGAGTGGTGCAATTATTATTATGTTACTTTGTTCATCGAGCCCAAGCTGTGCTCCGATTCCTTCAAATTTACCGTTAAGGTCTTCTTTTGATTGCTGGTTTTCTTCTGGTGTAAGAAAAAAAGTATATGGATCTTCAAGAGACGCGGCGACACCTTTTATTGCTCCGTAAACCATTTTCTGTTTGTCGATTTTGGATTTGTCGACGTATTTTTTTTCGATTAAATCCCATACCTCCCACATCATGGAAAGATCGACATCTTCCTTAGGTGCGGTGCTGTTTCCTCTTAAAAATGGGTTAATGATGACTTCCTTTGCCGACTGACTGGGAGATTTCGCATTTTTAATCTCACCAGCTTTATAGCCAGTTCCGAAGAGGAATACTGCTGCCGATAGAATCAGTAAGATACTTGTGACTTTATTGTTTTTCATTTATCGGTAAATATGTATTGTACCTTTATTTTTGTTGACAATGCAATAGGGGAATTTTTCATTGTTCAAATCATTTATATTTTCAGGTTTCTCCAGTATTGCATAAGGTACTGCAGGAATGTCTTTTGGTTGTTTTACAAAAATAATTCCGGAAGCACCCAATGTTTCAAGCTTGGCTAATTCATATGATTGAAGACTTTCGATAACTATAACACAGCCGTTTACCTCGTCTTCACTGACTAACTGTAGTTTTTCCTGATTAAGATAGGTTATCTTTCCTCCGAAATCGGCCGATATTTTTCTAGCATCGATTTTTTTAGTATCTTCTACTTTCAGATCGATACCGTTCACCTTCCCCTTTTCGTCTTTTGTGATTTTTGCGATTTCTCCCTTAAACCATGCCGATTTATCACGACTCTGATCGGTTTCCGACTCTATTACAAGATATCCTTCCGTATGATTCACTTCCCTAATAACTCCGTTGTGTTCGCTGATATAACTTTTTCTCGTGAAAACTCCCGCATGAAAAGCCACCACATCGCCTTTTTTAACATCTTCGCCGACGAATTTTTTAAGTACGGTAAAAATTTTCTTCGAATTTATGTTGAGCATGTGAGCAAGGGGCACCTTAACATCTCTTTTAACCCGGCCTTTATAAAGAGGTGTTTGAAAATCGACTGTGTCGCCTTCCTTTATGAGAACATCGGTTTCTGACGGGATCGGAATATTCAGGACCATTGAATCATTATAGCAGGGTTTAATTTATATGTTACTTGTTTTTCTTAGATTTTATACATATAATATGTGTGCTTACCTAGCAGAGCAACTTTGACATCCAAGCCATATAAAGGAGATAGTATGAGCGTTCCTGAACCTACATCAAAATGCACAAACTGCGGCGATCATTACCCAAGGAGTACGATCGTCGATGGTAAATGTCCGACGTGCAGATGGCACGATCAAAACAAGACGTGTACCAACTGCTTGAAAGTTTTTGCTGCGGCATTAGTTGTTGAAGGGCTCTGCCAAGCCTGTCGAGGCTTGTCAGAGTAAAACAATTCCCATGCCGGCTAGGCGGCATGGGATTATTCTACCTGAATTGAAATCAGATAGTTCCCTGATATGAAGTATAAGGAATCAAAGCCAAATACCTTGCATATTTAATATGCTTAGTAAGCTTGCGTTGATGTTTGGCGCAGACTCCCGATTTCTCACGGCTCGAGATTTTATTTCTTGGAGTAAGAAATTTGACTAAATTTTCGATATCTTTATAATCGGGATTTGTTTTATATGTGCAAAAAAAGCATTCCATATTGTTTATAAAATTTAAAATGGTATATCGTCTACGTTAACTGTTTCGTTTTCTGATTGTGTTGTTTGAGGTGCAGATTCCTGATGGTGCTCATCGATTTCTTCCGATGCATCTGTCTTTTTGCCCGCATCAGTCTGTGCAGCGCTGTCTGAAGCTATTTTTTTACCATCGTAGAATACAATGAAATCGTCGAGCACTATCTCAGTTATCGATTTTTGTTGTCCATCTTTGCCGATAAAATTACGATAAGTAATTCTGCCCTCCAAATAGACTTTTTTTCCCTTATTGAGAAGTTTAGCACACAGCTCTGCCAACTTTTGCCAGGCGACAATTCGATGATACTGAGTATCTTCTTTTGTTTGACCATCCGTTGTGGTCCAGGATCTGTTAGTTGCGATACTGAATGTACAGACGGCGGTACCGGCTGGAGTATATTTCAATTCAGGATCGCGCGTTAGATTTCCTATAAGAAGTACTCTGTTAAGTGAGCGGCTTGCCATAGTTTCTTATTCTTCGTCTGATGTAATAAGTAAATAGCGCATGCATTTTTCACTGAAGTTGATCTTTTCCTTCAATTCGGATACTTTGGAGGAGTCTAGTTTGATACTCCACGTATAGTAAAAAGCCTTCGATGATTTACCAATAGAATAGGCAAGTTCTCTTTCGCCCCAAGCTTTTTCGGAAACGACTTTTCCGTCAAGAGTTTTAATGGCTGTTTGTATTGCTTTGACCTCCTTTTCGTCGGCAAGCATAAAAGTAAGTTCGTATGTGTTCATAGCTTTGGTATATCATAATGCAGTATCAATGAAAAATCAAGAGATCCGTATTTTCCGCTTAAAAAGTCAACGATGGGATTATATACTCAAATAATGGTTAAGAAAAAAGTTGTTCCGGCTATTATCGCTATTTTACTGTTTTATTTACTATTATATAGCCGGTTAACTAATTTATCGTGGGGCCTACCCTATCCTTTCCATCCTGATGAGCGGAATATGGCGGATGCGATCATGAGATTAGGTTGTCCAGGGAATCCCTGGCTTTATCAGCTTGCCAATTGTTTCGATCCCCATTTCTATGCCTATGGGCAGTTTTCATTATATTCCGGATACCTGCTTGCCTCGCTGCTCGCCTTGTTTAAGGGGACTGGCCCGGAGGTTAGTTTTTTTCAGGCAATCATGGCATTGCGGATAATCTCCGCGTTTGCGTCGATCGGATTATTCTACGTGATGTGGCAAATCTTTGTTATTGCCGTCCCGAAGAAAATAGGTAAATATGAGACTGTTGCGGTTAAGCTTCTTTTTATATTTTCACCAGTTCTTATACAGTTTGCCCATTTTGGAACGACAGAATCACTGTTGATGCTTGCTTATGCCTTAATCATATACATTTGTCTGTTGTATATTACCAAGAGGGTCGGGAGTGTAAGATTTTTATTACTATCCGGTATGATTACCGGAATATCTGCCGGTGTTAAGGTTTCTTCTGTAATTTTTGCCTGTTTGCCGCTCGTTATTATCGCAATCCACTTCAGAAAAAAATCAGGCTTTTTCCGAAAATTATTCGTTAAGTTCGGTTTTACGCTTGTTTTTGTAACAGTATCCGCCTTATTTGCCGTCGTCAGTTCTCCGTTTAATTTAATAAACTTTAATGAGTTCCGCGGCTCAATGGATTACGAGACCGGAGTTGCCCGAGGGCTGATGAAGGTTTTCTATACACGACAGTTTGAAGCGACAACCCCGATTTTTTTCCAGATGCGGCATGTGTTTCCTTATGCTCTCGGAATGATTTTGTTCATGCTATTTGGTGCCGGATTCTTTTTACTTAGTTATCGCAAGAAGGAACTCAATGTGCTGAGAATTGCTTTTTTGATTGCATTCATTCCGACGTCCTTCCTGTATGCAAAATGGACTCGTTTCATTGCTCCGGCGTATCCAATTTCGATTATTATCGGCGTGCTTTATTTTGTTGAGCAGTTTACGCATGTGTATGAATTCGCGAAGCACCATAAAAAAGCATTTGTGCCTTTGTTGGGTCTGACATGCATTGTGTATCTATTTATATTTGCTATGTTGCCTGGTATTGCTTATATATCTATTTACAAGTTGCCAGATGTCAGATATGTTGCTTCAGAGTGGATATATAAAAATTTACCGCAAGATTCACAAATACTTTCCGAAACTGCAAATGTCGTTGATATGCCGATCCAGCCTCCTGGCGGATTTGCTGACCCTGAGGTTCAGCCGCGTACATATCGATACATTTCGTTCAATTCATATGACGTTGACACAGACACGTTTTTGCATCAGCAGCTAAGTCAGCATGTGGCCACGGCAGATTATGTTTTTGTCCCGTCAAGACGTGTATTTAAAAATCATACATGTTTAAATGATGATGGTGTACGCCAAAATAAATATTTGCCATCCGAAGAAATGCGCTGCCGACACCTCGAAGCAAAATATCCGGTGCTTAATTATTATTATAAAGAGCTCTTCACCGGCTCTGCTCATTTTTCAAAAGCAGCCGAGTTTACGTCTTATCCAAGAATCGAACTTTTTGGGTTAAAGATAGTGGAATTTCCTGATGAAGAGGCGGAAGAAACATGGACGGTTTTTGATCATCCTGTAGTCAGAATCTACAAACGTTAGCCGTATACAGTGGAAAATGCACTATCGACTGCATTGCGATAATAGTTATCCAGTTCCTCACACTCGGTGCGGCTTCGCCATTCGCTCGGTCTATCTAGTCGAAATCCTAAACCTTCTATCGCACCAATTCCTTTTACATTTCTCGTTGCCAGAGTCACAGTTCCTATACATTTTCCCTCTGTAAATCCCAGTCCAAATTCCCAGGCAAAAGGGCGTTTTAAGCCATTCTTGCTCTCAAGGTATTTAATTTTCTTATAAGCATCTTTGGAGATGCCCATACTTGGGTTATACGGTAATATCTCTGGAAAAATGGACTCAAATTCTTTGCGCCAATCATTGTCGATGCCGTGTTGGTGTGCCTTTTCCGACATTTCGACGGTTCTGTTGTATTCTGTACCATATAAAGCAGCATGCATCTTGCGTAGTTCTTCATGTATGGTTAATCCGACATCACGCCTGAAACTCATAAAATCTGTATCCGTTGCTTGTTCGGGGGTGAGATCAGGCAAAACGTAGGTGATGCCCATACAATCAAGTTGTGATTGAGCTTTGGCGAAGCGATTATGTAGTATTTGGTTAAATTGATCAAACATTTTTAGTCCAATTTCCATGCTTATTCCGTTGTCCCAATAAGCGTTTTTCCTTATATCGAGTATGTCGTTTACACCCATCAACATGCCGGTATCGGCAACATGCATGTGGTAATAATTTAGTGACATCGAATTAACACCGGTCACATCGCCTACACCATAATTATCGCCAATTGCGATCAGTGATCCTGGTACGAGCGGATGTTTTTGAAAATAATTACCAATATGCCCGATAGTACTTATGAAGCGTTGCTCATCCTTGTTTGTGTCGAATGGAGCATGGTAATTATATTTCGCGTTTACGTACATCAGTCCCCGCTGTCCCCAAGATGAGCGTGGGGCAGTGATTAAAGAGCCGATTTGATGGGATGCTTCCCTATTAAGTTCCATTTCGTGTCTATCGTTTTTTTCCCGGAAGTTACCAAATAATAGAATCTCGCTGTCGGCTTTTTTCAGAAATATTTTATCGTCATCTCTAATAACGTCACCGATGCCATCATCGATAAATTTAACCTTGTAACCATCAGGAACCAGACCTGTTAACACCAGCTCCAGCGATTCGGGTCCGTTGGCTGTGACTTCACCGGAGAGTTTGGCGCATCGTTCATCGTAAACACGACTGATTCCCTGGCGTGGGATTCTGTTTACAACAGCCCAAGGAATAAGTGGCTGCTCCTCAATGGACGCAACAGGAGCGCTGGTTTCTTTTTTCAGAATTAAGGTATATTGATCAGGTGTCAGTTCAATCAACATAGTTTTTACTATTACGTAGTATATCAGGTGTCCAGTGTTTTGAGCAGAGTCTGATACCTATTGCGTAGATAATTTTGCTTTGATAGGATATTAATTATGAACATTAAATCAAATATATTAACCGCACTTATTGTAATTATTACCTTATCTGCCATCAAATATTTTGGGCTAATTTATCCAATTGAAATATCAACATCGCAGCGTTCGACTGAATTTTCAATAGTAGGCGAAGGTAAAATTGATGTCACACCAGATACCGCTTATGTTGATGCCGGTATTACAGTAAACAATTCGCGAACCGTCGAGCTTGCGGAATCTACGATTAATGAGGTGAATAATAAAATAATCGCTAATCTTAAGGCGCTAGATATCGAAAAAAAAGATATTAAAACTTCAAACTACTCAATTAATCCAAGTTACACCTATGAAAATGGAAAAGACAAAATCGTCGGATATGACGGTAATGCATCCGTGACGGTTAAGGTGCGCGATCTTTCAAAAATCTCCAATGTTATCGCACAGATGACCGCCGCAGGCGCCAATAATGTTCAAGGTTCTAGAATGGAAGTTGATAAGCCAGAAAAATTCAGAGAGCAAGCTAGAGATATGGCGATAGAAAATGCTAAAGCACAAGCTCAAACACTAGCTAAGAAACTTGGAATAAAGTTGGGAAACATAACCAATATTGTTGAAGGCTCTACCTCTATGCCGGAAATGTACAACTATGCTATGAAGCAAAGTTCCTTCGATATGGCAAGAGGTGCAGCGCCAGCTAATATTGAACCAGGAAGCCAGACTGTGAGTTCGGTGGTGACTCTATATTTTGAAAAGCTTTAAGTTTCCTTTGTCTTCTATACATAATGATATGATTTGATATAATATCATTATGACCAAAACTCTGCTAATTATGCTGGTTTGCACGGCAATCATAATCGGTGGACTGACCTATGTGACGCTCATGACGAGGGCTACATCAGCACGTACTCTTATGCCATTCCAAATGGATCCGAAGGATGTGATATATAGCAGAATCCCGAAATTTATAACATTACCTGGCGGATCGAAGTTATTTGTCGAGATGGTTGGCAGAAGTGAGGACGGGAAAATCGCCTTACCCTCATCTCCTTTGAACGCTGCTTGGTATGCTTCCGAATATAAACTCGGAGAGAGAGGCAGTGTAGTGATTGCCGGAGTCGAAAAAAATCCTGATGGTTCGCCTGGTATATTTTCGGGGCTAGGTAATATAAAGAAAGGTGACGTGATTGTCGTTATGGACACAAGCGATAAGGAATATTCTTATGTAGTCGATGAGGTTTCCAGTTACGACTGGGGGCCTGAGTCAAGAGCAAGAATATTTAATTTTTATGAAAAACCATATCTCAATATAATTGCCTACGGATATTCATATGAAAAGCAAATGTACGAATACCCACAGACGATTATTTATACGCACCTGAAATAAATTCATGCTGATTTTTTGATCTTGTACCCCGAAGGTGTATCGTCAATTTCGTATCCTTTATTTGAGATAATCTTTCTTATCTCATCTGCTTTTTTATAGTCCTTAGCCTTTTTGGCGATTTTTCTTGATTCGGCCAGTTCGGTTATTTCGACGGGAATGGATGGATCGTAAGCATCGGATAGACCTAGCCCTAATATCTGATCAAATTCGCTAATCAGGTCAAGTTTGTCTTCTGAGGGGATGCTGGATTTAAGAGCTTCCCACATAACGGCAACCGCTTTGGGTGTCTGAAGATCGTTTTCCAGCGCTTCCATAAAACGCCGTGAATAATCGTCGATGGAATGCATTTTTTCCTGGGATAACATAAGTCGAGAGCTTTGTTGTCGCAGTTCGTTTATCCGAACTCGAAGTTTGTTATATGCGGCTTGCGCTGCTTTTGCCGCCTCCCACGTAAAGTTCATCTCCTGTCGGTAATGTGTCTGAATAAAAAGTAGGCGAATTGCCATTGGCGATATATCGTGCTTTATTACGTCTTCGAGAGTAAAAAAATTATTTAGTGACTTACTCATTTTTTTGCCTTCAACTAGCAGATGATTATAATGAACCCAGTAATTAACAAAGGTTTTTCCGGTTGCGGATTCGGATTGAGCGATTTCGTTTTCGTGATGTACGGGAATATGGTCAACACCGCCGGTATGGATATCGATTGTTGCACCAAGATACTTCATGCTCATAGCAGAACATTCTATATGCCAGCCGGGAAAGCCGTCGCCCCAGGGAGAGTCCCAGTGCATAGCATGGTCTGAAAATCGTCCGACACGTTTAAACCAGAGTGCAAAATCGGCCGGGTGTTTTTTATTATTATCTACAACAACCTCGCCGCGTGCTCCTTTTATTTTGTCCGAAAGATTTTGCTTTGAAAGTTGGCCGTATTTATCGTATTTTGTTATGTCAAAATATAGTGCTTCTTTAGTTTCATATGTATATCCTCGTGCTTCTATTTTTTTTATAAGTTCGATCATGTCCGGAATATGATCGGTGGCTCTCGAGATTGTATTTGCCGGAAGTATGTTTACCCTGTTCATTGCCGAGAAAAAGTAATCAGCGTAATATTGAGCCACTTCCCATACAGTGCGCCCGGTTTTTTTAGCTCCCTTTTCCAGTTTATCGTCTCCTTCGTCGCTGTCGCCCGTGAGGTGTCCGACGTCGGTGATATTCATAACATGATTCACATTGTGGTTGAGGGCTATCAATGTTCTTTTCAAAATATCAGAATTTATGTAAGTCCGAACATGTCCGATATGCGAGTAGTCATATACTGTCGGACCACATGTATATAAAGTAGTGGTGCTGGTAGATACGGGTTGAAAATTTTCGATTTGACCGGTAAGCGTATTATAAATTTTCATAAAAACTATTATATACCTTTAGTGCCTGAAATTGCTACGGTATAACCGTCCATACGCTCCGATTTGAAGATTATATTCCAATCATAAATCCGGCGACTACGACCGCAACAAGAATTCCACCGATTGCAAGGACCGACGGAGCAATTGGAGCTGAAGTAGCCAATGGAATATTGAGGGGTTTTTGAGTCGGTGTTGGAGCTTCCGGAAGCGGATCGATTATCTGGCTTACCAATGCGCTTTGCTGTCCGTCAGGAGTTACTACAGACATTCTGACCAATACAGGAATCGCGACCGAGTCTGTAATTGTGGTTGTGTAGTAGTTATAAGGATAGGCATCATTGCCTGACAGTCTATTTTCCCATGTGACTCCGTCACGGCTTATATCTAGTTTCGGGTATCCTTCTCTGATTGGCTGCCATTGTATTGTAATTCTTTCAAGCAAGTTGCCGATTTTAATTCTGGTAATATCGCTTTTTTCAACAAAAGTGATTTGTTGCGGAGGTGTAAAGGTTATATTTTGGACTGGCTTAGTTGGTGAAACAGAGGGAGTTGGAATATCACATTTTCTACAACTATACGAAGATGCGGGTGCCATGCTGTCATGACAGAATGTGGTCGCAGCTCTGCCTGAACCGGTGGCTGCGATCGTGGAACATAAGTATGGTTGTCTAGCATCGCAGTTGGCGCATGTTAGTTGGGGCAATGGTGAGTTTGTCGGTGTCGGAGTAAGAAGGGAGCATTTTATCGGATAAACGTTATCAAAGAAAAAGACTTTTCCGGGATAAGTTTTACAGGTCATATCGGAAGATCTGCATGCAAATCCCATTCCGGCGCAACCTTCACCTGTGCAGTCGCCGCAATATTCAAACATAGTTGTGTTGCCATTGGTACAGTGCTGCGTTCCGTAACACTGAAGTTCTGTCGTAGTCGGTCGCAGTGTTGGTGTTGGATATGGAGTGCCTGGTGGTAGAGTTGGCGTGACGGGTACATCGGCGCACTTGGGAGCAGATGGTGCGCTTGCAGTGCCGCAATTATTGATGGCTGTAATTCTATAGCATGGTGAGCTGCCTAGGCTGACAAAGGTGCCGTAATAAGTGTTTTTGTAATTATGTGCTACTGTTTGCCATGATTGCATGTTATCTGTTGAGAGCTCAACTTTGTAGGTGTGTGGTACGGTAGGTTTATCTGGAGATTCCCAGTATGCAATCCCGTCGGTGACGTTCCCGAATATTCCTAATGTTTCGGCGGTCACTTTAGTTATTACTGGGGTAAGAGGAGTTTGGCAAGCGCTATTTTTTTGATAATGCCACCAGAGGTCGGCAAATCCGCTTGCGGGGCAGCGGAAATTTCTGGTTGTGCCGCTTGTATAACTTTGGTCACTTACGTTATGACAATCAGTCTTATTAATACATAATGTCGAGCCGGCATTATATCCGGACCCTGTCTGAACATCCGAGACAACCTCATAATCTTTATTGCCCGGTACGGAAAATGAATAGGGATTGGTAGAAGAGCTATATTGAATGGTGCCGTCTGTCGAGCGTACCATGATTGCAGTCGCTGCAGTTTCAGGACTTGGAGTATTTGAGCTCACATCAAGCTTATAGCCCTGGATAGTACAACTAGTTGTTGAAGCTGATGCGGTTATTGTGACGCTGCCGGCATCCGAGAAGCCACAGCTTCCTGCGGAGTGGACCCACAATGCATATTTATGATTATCTTGGAAAGTGTACTGGAAAACATTTGAACTGAGGTTATCGACACAGATGTCGCCAGGAAATTGCGTAACGCCGCAATTTCCACTGAATCTGTTTTCTTCCCCATTTATGCCTGTATCGTTTATGCGAAGGTAATATTTACTGGACCCTGCCGGCGTGGTCCAGGAAATATTATATTGTATACCGGAAATTACTGAGTTACCCTGTGGCGCTGTAAATTGTGGAATATTACTTTGACTGCAGTTTGGTGGGGGTGTGTATGTTGCTGTAGGTGCGGTTGTTGTGTTGGGTGGCGTGGTTGGTGTCGGATTCTGTGGCGGCTGACCAGTGGGCAAGCTTTGGATTCCAAGCCACCAGGCGTCCGATCTTGGATCCATAAATTCGCCGCTATCCCTCATTGATACGATTATTTCTGATGTTTTTGCATTGCCAAGAACCTGTTTGCCACTTAGAACAGGGAGATCTTTTCTTCCCTGACTGTTAAGGCTGCGATAAAGACTGAGAAGATTCGGGTCGACACAAATTTCATCATAATGGAGAGCGTATCCGTTACCATTATCGCCGACGACTCTATCGTTGTTAAGGTAAGACACAGTGATGGAGGTTTCATTAGCATAAAGCACGTATGCCTCGTAGCCGTCGATTACATTATAGCCAGAGTCGGCCAACATAATCACATCTCCAGGATTAGCAGATAGACCCATAACCGATACTGGCCATGGGGATGTTTGTGGCCCGCCCTTACTCCCCCAGTCATTGCCTTGCCCCCAATTCCAATTATATATTTGAAAAAGTCTGGTGATTGCGGGTTTTGAATTGGGTAGGACGCTTGAAAATTGGGGCGCCTTATTGTCCCGGTCGCCTCCATTGAAAACTATTTGTTTTTCCTGGTCTGTTCCCACATAGCCTCTTACTTTAATGTTTTTGTCCGGGTGATTTTCGGCGGGCTGCCTATCTCCGACATTTCTGATTGATCTTTTGTCATAATTTCTGGAAGAACTGGTGGGACAGGAGTAATTTTGTGGAGGGTTTGTGGGTTGAACTGCCGGGGTATTTGTTGCTTGAGGCTGCGACGTGGGCGTCGCAGTGTTGTTTCCTAGTCTTACCGATAGTGCCACCGGTTGTGCGTTTTCGCCGCAATAAGACTTATGCGCGTGGCCACACTGACAGTTGCCTCCACACTGTGAATCTGACGCGCCTTTAGTTCTAGCTGTGTCACACTGGCTTTTTGCGCACCACAATCTTTCCCAGTAACCGATACACTTAGTAAAGTCGCCTGTTCTTGCAACTTCATAGCAGCATAATGGTACATAGCCGGCGCAGCCAGTGTGACCATTAGGTGCCTGGTCGCCCACGCACGACTGATGCGGTGGCGTTTTACTGCTCACATTCAGTTCATCGTAACCATAGCCGCCACAGTAAGGCGCGCGACTACAAATTGGTTCGCCGGGTATTTCGTAATAACCGTTTTTACAATACGGCTCCAAGCTAATATCTTGCGAGTATACAAATGGAGTTATAAAGATTAGAAGAGAAATTAAAACGAGTAGACTTTTCATTTTCATATTAACAATTCAGTATAAACTAGTTTTTTACAACATTGCAATAGGCAAAAAGCTTTATTGATCAAAATGTATGTAATTTGAGTGACTTATTAATTCAATATCTGGAATTGAATCTCCGGTTGTAAATTTATTAAGTATTCTGACTGTAAATAAATATTCCTGAATCTCATTAAATAAAGAAGGATCTTTTACGTATATCAGTAAGTTTTTTGGATCAGGTTTGTATGTTATGAGAGTTTCCTTGGTGTTCATTATAATTATATGAGGCTCCATACATGCTTTACACTGAGCGTCTGGTGGGCAGGGAGGGCAGGTATATTTTTTCACGACATATCCCCTAACCTGAAATAGTTGACCGATCGAGACGCTTTTTTTAAGCTCTCCAATACTATATATTTTTTCGGGATTTTTGACACAGTCCGCAGGACAGCTTTCTATGGTTTCCGGATTTGGACAACCTATGGTAGTACATGCAATCTCTTGGCAAATAGAATCACCGCAGAATTCCTTTGAAATGTAGTATCGGTTGTCGAGACAAGTATTTATTGTGCTACCATCGAAACTTCCGTACACTTCAATCGACTCATTTTTATTAATGGATTTGCCATTGCTGCTGATTTTATTATTTTTACAGATGTCAGAAAAATTCCCGTAATTAATAATAAAGTCTCCATTTTTAGTCGCTAGATTCAACTCCAGGTTGCTGACATTATTTTTAGTCACTTTGCCGATAACAACTATATCTCTTGGATATTCTTCGGTGAGTGACTTGGTAGGTGTTGCCGCTGGTGCATTTTTTGGGTCATCTTGTAATAGTTTGTCGATGGGAAGTAGATATATAAAACCTACTATCATAAGAATAATAAGCGCTGTCGGCATCAAGGTAGATTTCGGTGATTGTTGAGAATTAGATGGGTTCACAAAAAAATTTTAACATGGCGCGCGCGGCTGAGGAAGCGAAGATGGTCGGGATGGAGGGAATTGAACCCTCTACCTCTCGGTCCCGAACCGAGCGGTCTA
>CAYYYG010000007.1:0-33030 GCA_964476135.1 uncultured Gammaproteobacteria bacterium
TTCGCAAGCACCTCAGCGTCACCATGAATGACGCCAGGAAAATTCATTACCTCAGAAAGATACTTTATTTCCGGTCTATCGAGAAGTTGAGCTACCGCTACTGAATCTAATATGGCGCCGGCGGTTTCGAATGTAGTCGCCGGAACACAGGAAGGCGCGCCCCAAATAAACGTAAAGGGAACATTTCTGCCGTCATTTATCATGTAGTCAACTCCCGAAACACCCAGTACATTTGCAATTTCATGCGGATCGGAAACGGTTGCGACCGTTCCATGGATTGTTGCGAGCCTTGCAAATTCGGAAGGTGGAAGCATGGAACTTTCAACATGTATATGAGCATCAACGAATCCCGGGAGAATATATGGACCGCTTGTGTGGGTTATGTCTTTAGCTTCAACGATCGATTGGATCATTCCGTTCTCGATCCTAATCTCTCCACCGAATACCCGACGATTGACCACGTCCACAATAGTCCCTTTTACATAATGCAGTCTTTCCATATTACTTAAATAAAACTATCTCCGCCGAATTTTTTGATGTATCGTAAACGGCGACAGTTGCCACGTCGACTATTTTTCCGTCGGAGAAATATGATGTTGACCCGGGGTTTAATACTAATGTTTTACCAGCCATTTCATTCCGAACGACATGAGTATGACCTGTAAAAACGGCGCGGTACTCCTTAGATCTTATGAGGGCATTCAGTGTCGGCTTATCATGTCCGTGATAAACGGCATATCTATTATCATCAACCGCAAACTGAAGTATCGAAACATCACAGAAAACTACCGGATTCTTCAATGAAGAATTTATTTTCTCAATCTTTCTGTAGTCGCCTTCATTATTTCCAAGCACACTCATAACAGGTATGTTCCAATCGGCCATTAGGGCTCCAAAATGGCCCAACGAATACGGACTGACCCAATCGCCACAATGGAGAATCCGATCCACTTTATGTGCACGGAAAATCTCAATGGCCCTTGTGATGGCATTAAGATGGTCATGAGTATCTGAGATAATCCCAAACTTCATAAAAAAATAATATCACAAATTATTAATCCTGCTCAGCTCCACCTCCGCGATGCGTTTTATGATCGCAAGTGAGCTTTCATATGTAGCCTCGACACCTTCATAACCCAGATTACGCGTTGCCAGTGTTACAGCCTTGGTGAAGGGGGTATCTGAGGCATAGTTGATTATTCCAATATCGACAGGTGAATTTACCATACTAATCGTTGTATTTTCCGGATAACGGCTATAATCGAAAAATTCATATAAGGCGTTAAGGTAGGACCCATTTTCCATCTCCACTATCGCAAATCCTTTTTTGAAATACTCCCTTATTACCTCTTCGGGGTGAAGTAATGTACCGCGGACCGAAATAAGTTTTTGATTCGTCAGCACATTTCCGGCGGCAAACCGACTTAAGTACGATTTGCTGAAAGCGTTGTTTATTATAAATGTATTTTTCGATATTTCGTCGAAAATTGTCGTCGGTATGGCCACATCACCAAGATTACCGTTCAAAAATGAAGCCTTGCCAAGAACATATACGCCACGAACGTTCTGCGCATTTCGAAGCACTGTTGACAACACCATGTATGCGCCGAATCCCAATGGATAATCGATATTTACGATAATCGATTTTGAATTTTTAAGCGCACTCGTATCGACGCCTAACTTCTCCCCTAAATCAGGTCGCCTGGAAAAAGCGGACAATTCAATCACTTGAGCATTCACATCAAGAAAATGCTCCGCTTCCACATATCTGATACCGCATTTTCTTTCAAACTCTATCCTTTCTCTGGTCACATCTTTATTTTCAGACTCGAATTTTTTCAAAATATACCAGAAAAAATTTTCTTCGCTTCCCGGATAAAGTCCATTACTTATGTCGTTCCAATAATTAAGATACTCCTGCATGTTATTCTTCTTCATAAACTCAATCAGATTATTTTTGTGATTGTTTACGAATCCGGTAATGTTGTTTACGATGCTGTGAGTGTTTGATGAAACAAAATACACCCCCACATTAGGATCAGAAATCTCCGGACTTACATCCATAATATGAGAGAACCAAAGCTGTGAAGCTTTTTTATAATCTACATAAGATCCCCGCAACGACTTTATCTGGACAGAACATTTTCTTTTAGCAATTTTACTCCAACGTCCGACACTGTCTTTTTTCCATATTTTTTCGAATTTCTCCCACATGTCCGATTCTATATCAAGATATTGTCGCAATTTTTCTTTATTATCCAAAACATCTTCCGACAAATCAGCTAAACGCTTATTTATCTTATTCCACTCAATTTGATAGGCTGTAATTAAGCAAACGACATCATCTAAATCGGTAACCGAGTTAATGAATACTCCAAGCTGTCCCGCACCATCATATGCCATTTTTCTTCGTCTTGCAGATGCGCTCACACTCTTCCAATCTTCGACTCGATATCCTTCTCGATTAAACACCTCATCCGACTGTGCCAATATGACAAAGTCAACTTCATTCATAATGTCGGGTAATCTCAAGCTGCTGTATAAAAATGCCGGAAAATCAATCTTTTCCTCAACTGCTCCTGGGTGAAGGGCGGGCTTCATATTTCGGTAAGGCACGACTATTTGGTCGATATTGAGTGTGCCTCCATCTTTTAAGAATGATCTATATATCTGGACAAATATGTCAGTGGAATCGGTATTTACTGGTGGCACCATAGTGAAAAAAATATATTAATTACTATCCTATAATATGTATATTATACGTATAAATTAACAAAAATACAAGCCTCTTGCATATTGCCGAAGTTTAACTATATAATAAAATTGTAATATGGACAATCGCTTACTTATAGTAGATGACGATCTTTATATTCGCGAATTGTATCAAGAAGTACTTACCGATGCAGGCTATCAGGTAGATACGGCCAAAGATGGAATGGATGGATTGAATAAAATCAAAGTCGGAGGATATAAAATTATTCTTCTGGATGTTATGATGCCACAGCTTGACGGTATACAAGTTCTTGTGGAGTCGGCAAAAATCAAATCCGAAAAACCAAACGGCCCCATAATCCTTCTCACCAACCTCTCCCATGATCCTATTATTCAGGAAGGTTTAAAACAGGGTGCAAAGACATATTTAATCAAGGCCGATATTACGCCCGATGAACTGGTAAATAAGATAGAAGAAATACTAAACTAGCACTTGCAAAATATTGCCAACTTCGTTACATTTATTGAGTACACATTTTTAAGTTAACACACCTATGAATCAGGAACAAACTGCTCTGAAAACCGCCAAATCGGTGGTCTTGTTCGCGGTTATTTTTCTTTTTCCCATATTTTTTCTTCCTCTAACCCAAGAATATTTCTCAACCAACAAAGTCTATCTACTGGCGGCTGCGGCATTGGGGCTTCTTGGAATATCACTCGCGGAAATGATCATGTCAAAAAAATTGGTTTGGGAAAAACGCCACTTTGACACAAATCTTTTACTATTTATTGCGGCAATTGTCCTTTCGGTTCTAATCACGGCTCCAAATAAAATTATGACTCTTTTTAATTTTAATTATGGAGTCGTACCGACTGTTTCGATGACCGTAATTGCATTTTATTTGGCAAGAAATTCAACACTGTTAAGTAAAAAGCAGGGACTTTTCGAAGGGATAAATCAACTTACGGTGCTTACGATTTCGACCGTACTTCTTGCCGTTATCTCGATCGTAATGTTTTTCCAGCCCTTCCGCTCGATTTCATTACCTCCTTCTTTGCAGTTCCTTTCAACACCGAGCTTCACTCCGTTAGGATCACAAATAGATTTGGCGATACTATTCGGCTTCGTTGCACTAGCGCTATCGGCTGCTATACTGACTGGGTCGACTCACGGAGATGAAAGTACCCAGAAAGACGGTCTTAATACGCCAATGATCGCTTCTGTCGCTTCGGTATCGGTAATATTAATCGGTCTTATATTTACCATGTTCCAAATACTGAAACCGAATGCTTCAGGTACGCCCAGCTCGGCCATATTGCTCCCGCCATACAGACTTTCATGGTATGCAGCCGTCGAAACATTAAAGAATCCACTCACTGCGATTTTCGGCATCGGCATGAATAATTTCAGCTCGATCTTTACTGCAATCAAAGATCCTGCTTATAACCAGTCTAGTCTGTGGCAGGTGCAGTCGTTTAACGTAGCTCGCTCTACATTGTTACATGTATTGGCGACAACAGGAGTCTTTGGATTGGTAGCATTTTTCCTTCTCATAATGAATGCGATCCGCAGTATGATCCAGCACAAGGTAAGCAAAACTATTATGACCCTGTTCGCATTTGTCGCGGCAATCATAATATTCATGCCACCTTCACTGACGATATTCTTCCTCTTATTCCTATTATTAGGCACGATATCTCACCAAATTAAGCCTGCCGTGCACGGTGAACATCACTCATCAGTTGAGTTAAATCTAGCTAAAATCACACCACTGTACGCCGGTCTTATTTTGATCTCAATACTGCTTATTGCAGGGAGCGCCTATATAGTCG
Organism: uncultured Gammaproteobacteria bacterium; assembly: GCA_964476135.1. GTDB lineage: Bacteria > Patescibacteriota > Microgenomatia > UBA1406 > GWC2-37-13 > CAYYYG01. The sequence goes on from CAYYYG010000007.1 coordinate 4,546, forward strand.
GACGATCATACATGTCTGAATACTATTTCAAGCAGTCGCTTAATGGCCTAATTTCCAACAGCGCTCAGGATCTATACGAAAATCAGAGACAGGCGATCGTCTTGAATCCGTATAATGACAAGTTCCGCATCAGCTTCTCGCAAACTAATTTGCTTATAGCTAATAACCTCGCCGCGCAGGCCAATCAGAGACAACTGAACGATACCGAAAGACAGACAATTATTCAGACAATCCAGGCAGCCATACAGGAAGCGAAAGCAGCTGTAATCCTTAACCCTGCAAGCGCCGGTAACTGGGAGAATTTGGCGATTGTCTACCGTAATATTCTCAATATCGCCCAGGGCGCCGATGGTTGGACAGTCGCTTCTTACCAAAGAGCGATCGCGCTAGACCCTCAGAACCCGAATTTGTGGCTAAATCTTGGCGGCGTGTTTTATTCTCTTGGTAATTACGAACAGGCAACGAGAATGTTTGAGCAGGCGGTAACTTTGAAACCCGACTGGCCAAACGCTCTTTATAACCTTGCTTGGTCCGCTGAACAGCGTGGAGACCACGTGAGTGCAGCGATTCTTATGCAGAGAGTAACAACTCTTATGGATCCAGTGAAAGATGAGGCTGATTACAAAAAGGCACAGGCTGATTTCGAATCGTTCCGCGCAAAGATCCCCGCCCAGCCACAGCAACCGGCTCAAACACAGGAGCAGCCACAGCAGTTGAGCTTGCCTACCCCACCAGCAGCAACTCTAGAACCGAAATTGAAGCTGCCCACAGAACCAGAATCACCGGAACCGCCTATAATCCCGCGCGAAGAATCGAATAACGAAACGGACGGAGCAACGGTTACACCAACACAGGTATTGAGTCCGACACAAGCGGCGACACCGAGCGGTAACTAATTACTTCAGACAATAATAAAAAAGACGCGTGCGAACGCGTCTTTTTTTGATGATAAAATACAATTAATGGACAACTTTGGTCAAGAGCTTCTTCAGACTAACAAACCAGCCGAATCGATAGTCGAAACCGGCACAGAGAAAGTGGACGATATGCAAAATGCACTTGATGCATACGGATTTGGTCAATCAGTTCCTATTGGCATAAATGAAAGTACGTTCGCGGATATTGACGTCAAATTAAAAAAAGGAACCCCGATAGAAACAATCGCGGACGAAACAGCTGCCGAACTAAGACAAGCCTATACAGAATATCAGAAAAACCAGACAGTACAGAACATACAGACTCTTACACAAATGCGTCTCGTTGCACGCGCAGTACATCTCAGGCAGTCCGGATTCGAGGGTAAATCAATAAAACTTCAGGAGATGCGAGCACTGCTTCATCAGCTGTTGAAAGACAAAATACCCGTTGAAAGTATAGTTAATCAAATCGGTGAGATGAGAAGCGAAAATGAAAGACGTATTCATATAAAAAAAGCAGCCGAAGATAAACATGATCTTGAAATCGTAAGAAAAAGCCTAGCGGCTGAAGCTAAAAATCCTGAGGAAAAACTGAATTACTTACTAATCTCTCCGGAAGCCCCCGAAGGTAAAAATATTCAACCGGATACCTATGTAGTAAAAAAATCCGAAGATATTTGGATGACTGCCCATGACCTGATTCCGGAGCAAGCCAATCTAGTAAACTCCTTGATACCGAACGAAAATGGACGCTATCTATTCCGGAAAAATGGTGATTCAGAGATATTTACAGCATATGATCGTAACGAATTACCGGTCTTCACATTAGAGAAGGTGGGTGAAGGCGCATCAAGAGCAGCATATCGGATAACTTATGTCAACGAATTGGATAAAGACAACTATGGGGCGACCTGGGTGATGGTTGGAGATGCTAGCTCTCTTGATGGTGGTCAGGGAGTCTATGCTATTCCAGAAGTTACAAAAAACGTCTGCAACCGCCCAATTTATTTAGAAGATGGAACTGTACTTAATATGACAGGGCCATATTATTACATTGCTGAAATTACCGATAATATAACCGTTCTACCTTCAAATACCGGGGGTGTTTTGGAGGCTGTGAATTTACCTCTCTCCGTACTAACACCACAACTTTATCTGGGTGCACTCGCGCTCAGCATCGAAAAAAATAGCATGGCCCGTCAGGGGTATGAGGTGGACGAGCTTCACAATATTAATTTCATGATCAGGAACAGACCTCCTGGAGTTCCGGTACCGCGTATGGTATGGAAAGAAGTGCGCGGCAAACGAGTATTGATTCCTGGAATCGTGTATGTAAATATGTTTGCGACTGAGTTTTCAATGCGGTAATTTAAAACCTATCTATATTTACTCCTTCGGCCACCTTTCTGCCATAGTAAATTACTTTCTGAGATTTTATATCTGGCCCCCCGTTTGGATTTTTCACTGTCAATATTTGATGTAGCTCGGCAACAGTATCAAATCCGGTTCTTGCCATCCACTTTACAAACTTATGCCTATCAGGCAAGGTAGAGCTCGGTTTGTTTTCCTTATGAGCAGATTCGATTATTAATATTCCTCCATTTTTTAGCACCGTATTTGCCTCCAGAAGCAATGTACCATACCCCACACCCTCCTCTGCTTTCGGATCGAATTTAATCGCTTCTGCGAACACATAATCTTCAGATCTTGGCATAATCACTGACGACATTCTATTAGCGTCGATGATTATATCAGCGCCCGTTCTCTCATCTATGTCAAGCGTACGCCAACCTCTATCTTTCCACATTTGCGAATTACCACCGGAACCTACAACAACTCCATCTTTACCGGCCGGCATTCTTTCTAAAACAGTTCTCGCTTCTAACACTGTCTGTAACCACTCAGGCTGTTCTGGCTGAGGCAAACGCGCTAATCGCATGACTGCATCGGGTGCGACTTCTACGGGAGGCTTTATTTTTACATTTTCACGCCTCGATAAATTTGTTTCCGAACTAAACTCTTCATACATATAATTTCATAATAATAGTTCTTACTTCAAAAAACTCAACGGATTAAGCAGCGTCCCGCCCTGACGTATTTCAAAATGCAGATGCGGACCTGTTGAGCGGCCGGTGGAACCCATGACACCAATCTGCTGCCCCTTACTTACGCCCTGACCAACCGACGCTGTGAGTTGAGACATGTGTCCATATAACGAGCGGTAACCATTGCCGTGGTCGATTATGATATGACAGCCGTATCCATATTTCAAACAGCCGGAATAAACAACGGTACCCGAATCGGCGGCAAGGATCGCTGGTAAACCACGATTGGCGATATCAAGAGCCATATGATACCAGATAGGATTCTGCGTGATAGTGCCGGACGTAGGCCAGATAAAATTGGAGGATCCTTTCACACCAGCCTGTATTTTCGCATTAAGCTGTGCTGCGGTATATTTTGGCTTCTCTGCTTCGATAACACCATCAGGCACAAATAATGTCTGCCCTGAATTAAGCGAAAAAGTATCTAAATCGGCAAAATCGTTAAAAGGAAAGTTCAAGATTTTCTGAGGATCGGTTTTGTATTTTTTAGCGATCGTATATATATTTTCACCGGAAACAACTCGATGCACTACACCTACCATGGGAGGGATCTTAAGTACCTGACCAACCTTAATATTATCTGATTTAAGGTTATTCAGCCATTTGATGGAGTTTGCGTCGACTTCGTACCGTTTTGCGATCGTACTTATGGTTTCACCGTTCTCCACTACATGATCGATCACATTAGAGCGTGGTTTTATGGAAAAATTAGTCAGGAAGGAGTTTTCGTATGGATTATATGTTACTATCGACTCCTGTGTAGCTTCCTGTGAATTTTCAAGCGACTGTAAAAACGGATTATTTTCCGCAATAGTTGGCCCTCCTATGAATACTGTCGCAACCAACAAAAAAAACGAAGTATTGAGAAATGAACTTGAATATTTGCCACGCTTCACGACAAGAAGCGCCACAAAAACATCTTTTATGTTTTCTATATTACGGCCGGCTCCGAGAATACGCGAACGGGCGTACTTTTGGAAAAACTGTATGAACTGCCGAAGCGATTGCATACGGAATAGCAATATTTTACCACATGCCTAAAGCATACTGCAGGGCCAGTTGGGTTTAACAGAAGAATTGACACAATACTCATCAGCGCCACAATAACGGTTATCACCATCGCTGCATGCGAAATTATTATTCGGCACACTGCCCCCAGGAGTAGCGCAGGTGCACACAGGAGAAAAAACTGTCCAGTTATGGGGCGGACGGAGTTCGCGGGGCATAACATTCGGTAAATTAGATGCTGAAGTATAAAATATGAGCGAACCGGCCTCACCTGGCCTAGCACCTTCGCTGAATATGTAGTAACTCACGAAATATCCATCCGTGCCATTCGGAAGCTGAAGTTTGGTGACGGTCGGATTACCAAATGCAATGCTTCGGCTGTGTGTGTATGGGTCAAGCTGTTTGTATACGCCTGAAGAATTATCATAAAGAATCGATCTCCAGGTGTCCCAGCGGTCTTTAACCAGCTGACTTTCATATACTATAAAATTGTTGCCGTCTATGAAATCATCCCGATCGCCGATATTTCCCCCGAAGCCCTTCGAAAGGAAGTAGTCGTTAACTCCCACACTATCAACAGCAGACCAGGAAGAATAATTCAGAAGCGTGCCGCTTGCGTTGCGGTCGGTAACACCGTTGAAATAGTGGAAACCCAACACTATTGAAGATCCGGACCAGTCCTGCCTCCCGCTTTTGATCGCCTTTTTGTTTACGGAAATAAAGTTTGGAGTGCCTTCGTTAGTTTGAGAAAGGGTGCGTAAGATATTTTTTTCGTTAAGCCTTTGCCCTGATTTCAACGAAGAATAATCCTTATACTGTCTTATACGTATAGCGCTTGATGTTCCTGTTCGTTTTTCATATGCGATCAAAAAATCTCCACCAGGAAACTGCTGTATATCGGCATGTGTGGCATCGGTGTCGAGATTTGTCAGGAATGTCCAGTTTATAAGATCCGTCGAGCCGGCTAATTTCAAATAAAAAACTCCATTGACTTGATAATGGTAGACTCCCACATAACCTTGCCCGTCAAGGCGTTTAATTGCTTTTATAGTATCGAGTCCGTTGCCCACACTATCTTTGGCATCATATCGGTAACTAGTTGCTGCCTGTACGTCTTCGATGAGGAGTGATAAGTTTTCAAAACTGAGAGATGTCGAACCAACGACCTGTGTCGGAGTTGGTGTAGGAATGCGGGTGGGCGTAGGCGTTGGAATTCTCCTTATCGCCGATTGCGAGTTGGTGACAGCGGACATGGAAGTATAGACTGAAAAGAGCATTAAAAAAACCGCAAGAAGCAGAGTGCGGCGAAACACGAAGTGATTCATGAGAAAATTATAACAAATACTATGCCTAAATACTCATACCAACTCATATCCGATTGTTTAATATATATAAGATATGTATAATATCAAAACCTATCTTTACACCTCTCTCCGGTTCCCCCGGAAAAAGTAGTGTAGAGGTTGGGAACTTTGACAACCGAACCTAATTTCGCTTTTCTTACGTTTTTCATGCCGCCAAGGAGGCGGCGCACAATGAACCGACACAAAATTTTCAATCTCCTGCTGATCAGTATTCTTTTGTTCAGCACTTTGCTCGCGGTACCGACTGGGCTGAAAGCCCAAGACCCGGCGCCGACTGCCACCCCACAAACGGGAACGATCCCAGATGTGGGCACTATCCCTGTTTCGGCCTTTCCAGGTGAAACCCTGAAACATGTTACAATTCCTCTCCGTCTCCAGATAATTGCAGATCGCACTGGTCGAAACATGGCGGATCTGGAATTAATGAATGACGATCAGCTACTAGAGTTCATTGAACAGAATAGCAGCGCAGTCAGCGCAAGCTCGATCGATCGTAATCCAATAACCGTAACACATACGGAAACGATCAGTATTACCGCGATCCAAAAAATTGCGGCGCGTTATGTCGTCACAAAAAACTCTGCGTCTGCAGCAGTTTACATGCCGCTTATAACTAACAAATGGTCTGGAGGTGGTGGTGATCCGCAACCTTGGCAGCCGCCGACGCTTGCCTTCACTCTGCAAGAGTTGGCTGATCGTTTAGCTGCTGCAGATAAAATTCAACGAAGTCTTACACCTCCACAAACGCTAAACATCCCCGAAAACGGTTGCCCCAGCGAGAGCGATGGCACGCCAATATGGATTCGCAAACCTGATGGGAGCTTGCTATTCATCGGAGAATGGGACAGCACCGGAAAATTCGACTCAGAAGTGGTAGGAATTGACTATGAATTTTCAACCTACACCTTCACCGATCAAGCATCAATATGGCTAGACCGGTATTACAAGCCTGATGGGAGCACACTTTACCAAATCAGTGTCAGAACCTTCTCGGGAGAGAAAGGAACTGATATCGGATTTGGCAACTACTGGGTAAAAGAAAATGTCGATGAGGCCACTTTGCCTTACACAGTAGAGTTCACGCGTTCTGCGGGAGAGTTTTTCCCAACTATTCAGTACACTCTGCGACATGGCTGTGAAGAGTTCGCTTTCAGAGCCGCCCAGCATCCTGGAAATCTGAATGATAATAGGATCCGCTCGTTCAATGCGGCCCTTAAACTCATCTCGGCCGGATTTAAAGACGGTGGAGTTTGGGGAGCAACTTGGGGGCAGATCCAGCCCCAACTCGACTTCATTTTCACGAACGAAGTGCATGCCGAATGCTATGCCGATATTCAGACCGCCACATATCGCGGACTGAACGGATCAGCATACCCTAGACTTCCGTACCGTTCAAAGGTTTGTATTGATGTTCCGGCTTATGTTCTCGCATCCACTCTTGATCCACTCAGCTTGGCATTGTTTGCAAAAAACATTATTACCACTAAGTGGAATCCTGATTTTGAAGTTGAGTGGCCAGGGCCAACCATCGGCAACACTACACCCCGCAATCTCATGAACTATATCCTTGACAATTACTATAATCAGGGATGTGGTATCAGGAAGCTAACAGGACCAACCGATGTTTGCTCAGGGATTCGTACGTTTGCTATGGTGTCTTTGACCCTACCAATGTGCTACCGTTTCCACGACGACAGAGCGTGTAGCTACTTAGCAGATGCCTCAAGCATTTACTTGAAAGTCCAGGTTGGACTCGGTGATTTTTCTCAGCATCATGTTCAGACTGAGGAAAATGGTAATGTACAAAGAGGCTATGCCCAAGGGGCACCTCTTGTGATGTGGAAACCGCTTGAAGTAGTCAGTGCCTCCGGCACACAACAGATCCAATTAGCCTTCGTTAAGAAATCCACCTTTGAACAACTCATCGACGACTGGTTTGGCAAGCCGATCGAACGTAAGGGACTATCTCTGCTTTCTCACGAAACGGTCAATGCCCTTATCCAGAGCGTACTTGAGTGGCAACTATACATCGACCCGAGTCGTGTCACTGGACTCCCCTGGATCGCTTCATACCGTGAGATTCCTATCAGATCAGACGAGGATTGGATCGCAATTCCTGCAGCGACCGTACAAACCCTAGGCTCGATCAGATCAGCAACAGGCGCAAACCGCGCCTGTATTATCGAAAAGGGGATCTCCAAATGTAACAATGATACCTTGGTACCTAATTTAGGTGTTGCTGTCTACGGCGCACAAAGTAGTTTCATCTATACTGGTGATGCCGTAACAGAAGGGTCTGCTTCAACTTGCGCCATCAACAGTTCGGGCACAATCTGCGCATTTCCAGCTAGACCTAATGAGTATGCAGTCTTAACCGCAGAAAACCTGGTAAGTATCGCACAACATCAAGGGTGCACGAATGTCCGCGTCGTCATGAAAAAAAAGTCTGATGGCGCTTCGGTCATCTATCCTGGCACCAACTTCCTGATCATGAAAGAAGTTGGCTACCAGATTTTTGCTGACAACGACTGCGCTCTCACTATAAATTAAGAGTCTGTCGAGTCTCTTTTTACAGGTTCGGTCTGTCAAACTAAAATGGCGCCCCGCAAAGGGCGCCATTTTTCTTTTTAAAGATTATTTAGACATAACAGCATCCGCTTCCATTTGTGCCCGCCTTACGTTCTCCTCTATTTCCTCCTGTCTGATGAACACAAATGCTTCCGCAGCTGCAACAACCGCCGGAGAAGGCGCCGGAGTCGTATCGATCAAATGCTGAAGTCTGTTGCCGGCTTCAAATGTACGCGGCATCGAAGTAGGCGCACTATAATGAGTATATCTTTCACCTGCCATAGTAATAGAGTAAACGAATAATTCCACTATTATAAAGACCTAGACACACAAGGCAGTGACTATGGTCACATGGCCTTCACAATGCGCTCAATGGCATATTCAAAAGCGGCTTTTTTCATCGGGATTTTCTTCTTATTTAACCTCTCCCATATTTCTTCAAATGATTTCGTAATAATTTCTTCAAGCTTTTTATTAACCTTATCTTCCGTCCAGGTTTCCCCCTTCATATTCTGGTACCATTCCAGATAAGAAACTATCACTCCACCCGCGTTCGCAAGCACATCTGGGACAATGATTACGCCTTTCTTGGTTAAATACTCATAAGCTTCATCTGTAATTGGACCATTAGCCATCTCTACTATCACTTTTGCTTTTATATTCCGCATATTTCCCGCATTGATGACATTTTCAAGAGCCGCCGGCACAAGCACATCAACAGGGAGTTCAAGAATCTGATCGTTAGTCAGGTGATCTCCCGATTTCATATCGCAGACGCCACCGATACAATAACATCCGGCAAGCCGTCCGTTTTCCTGCTTACATTTCAAAACCAACGGGATATCTAGAGGATGCATGCTGCCCTTTTCGTCACGGCGCGAAATACCACCTTTCGAGTCGGAAACGGCTATTATCTCGAAATCCTCCTGCGACGCAATCTCGGCAAAATAATAACCGACGTTTCCAAATCCCTGAACAGCTACCGTCTTCAGTCTTTCCTTTTTTAGTTTTTCAGCAAGACTTTTCAGCACCATGACTCCCCCTCGGCCAGTCGCAGCAGTTCTGCCCAAAGACCCGCCCTCATCAACTGGCTTCCCGGTAAAACATGCTTTCATTCTATCCTTTGCTTTTTCGGTCACTTCGTATCCTGCGTGCTTAAGCATATCTATCTTAAAATGGACATATCGATCAACCATCCACATCATAATCTGGCCATTGGTATTTACATCTGGTGCCGGTATGTCGAATTCTTCGCCAATAAATGGCGCTATTGCTTTGGCATAGCCTTTTGAAAGTCTTTCAAGTTCTTTTTTCGAGAGTTGTTTTGGATCAACAATCACTCCACCCTTTCCCCCACCGTATGGTATACCAGCAACGGCACATTTTATCGTCATAAGAGTTGCCAATGCCTGCACTTCCTCACGGGAAACTTGCGGATGAAATCTGACTCCTCCTTTATAAGGTCCTAAGAGACTATTGTGCTGAATCCGGAACCCCTTAAAAAGTCTAAGTTCTCCGCTATCCATTTCTACGGGAATAACTACTTCATGTATGCATTCTGGCTCAATCAGGCGATCGATAAGTACTGAAGAAAGCTCAAGATCACGACCTGTTTTTTTAATTATTGTTTGCGCGCTCTCCAGCATTTGATTATTCATAAGTATGGGATTAATAAATCATAAAATCATATAGTGTCATATCTTTTTATGATTATACATAGATATTGTGTTATTTGCGTGAAAAAAATCACAAAAAAAGAATGTGTACCGCTGGCATTGGCGCCTGCCAAGCGGTACAAAAGGTGACTACTTAGTGAGTAGCTGCCGTATCACTTGAGATGAGTGGCAACATCATCACCGTTTTTTTTGGCCGGTCAAGAATAGTAATCACAACCTCATCGTGAACAGCGCTTGTCGGCGAATCAATGGTCAGGGTGAAAACACCCTTCCCATTTGCAAAGAAGTAGCCGCCTGATGGATGGTCGCCGCCCTCAAACCAAACGGAACAGCGCCAAACATAGGCGGGTAACAGCTTTGCACATGACTCGCGAGTTGATCCAGACAGTCCACCAACGTAAAAATCATACTGCCATAAATGATCTGTTGGCGTGATGGACACTGTCAAATCAAATTGACAACCACCCGGCTCAACCAGAAATGACATGAAATCAAGCGCGAACGGAGTACTGATGTATTCCGATCGGCTAACAGGCAGGTACGAAGTGCCGCCTGCGCAACGCGTCACGTATTGCTGGGCCGGTACCCCCAACGGGCTTTCTTGCTGTCCGTAGGCAAGGGGTGCAACGGACATGATCAAAGTTGTGAAGAGTACAGCTGCAATAATAATACTCGCAACGGTACCGAATCTTGCATGTTTCATATGTCTCCTTGAACAGTTGCGCCAATAAAGAGCCGCCATAGCTGGCCGGCAGGTTCATGGGAGTTTCATTGCGCCAAAATCAACTCCTTCCCCCGGAATAATCACGAATCATAATCATCCTAATCATTCCGGGAAAAGGAGCGAGTAGTCACTTGTTGTAAAAGTACTTAATTACAACTATAGGGTATAGTATACATCAAACATATGTATTATGCAGAACAGTTACTTGGATTGTTGGCTCACAGAGTTTTTCAAAGGAAAAGATTCCGACATCTGATCTTGCGACGAAACCAGATACGTTAACATAATTGAGCTACAGAATGCACTCGCCATATAAAACATATCAGGGAAACTCCCGTTCCAGTAGATGCCAAAACTCTCAAAGATTAAGTAATTCACATCTCCCAATACTTGAAAAAACATACTTAATACAAGAAGCACTATTGCCGATTTACTATGTGATTTCTCTTGCAGAAACATAACATACGCCAATGCGAATAAAAACCCATCTACGATCGGATACTGCAGATTTATAACTACCTTAAGAATAGAATCTCCCATTATTACTTCCGGCCAGCCAAATGCCACCATCCCGGCAAAGAAAACAAAAAAAATAATGAGGAAAGGTTTTAACAAATCGATTATCCGTAAATCTTCACTCAAAGACCGCAGCATGTACCAGCATCCTACACCAGTCAGTATCGAATATAAAATGTATAATGCATCAGCAACGGATGGCTGAGGCACTTCTATGTTGGTGAAAATATTAAAATAGCCCCAAAAAAATGATGCGACTGCCCAAGAAACCGAACCTAAAGATAAAAATATAATGCTCCTTCTCAGATTTCCCGGCTTAAAATCTAGAGACGCTATCAACACGGACAAACCTCCTATCAAATAAACAATTCCCTGTGCCACGCCATACAAATAGTTGAAAATCGTATCTTTTTCCGGATTAGTATAAAGATATATCGACCAAAATATTACTAACGCTACACAAAAATACAGAATCCTCCTTATGAGCGACATAGATATATAGTACAATAATCTTTGTGAATCCACTGGTGCATTTTGTCCATATAAGCGATACGCACATAAGTACGGAAGCATCATATGATCTTCTGGGAGTTAATACTTTCACCGCTAGTGTCAAGCTTGTCGAAGCACTAAATAAACTCCCGGTCCAACCAGATTTTATCATTCATACTGGCGATGTCGCTTCTGTGAACGGCGAGCCGGAAGCGTATACTTTAGCAGAAAAAATTTTTAAAAAATTAAAAGCACCGATTTATTATGCGTCAGGTAACCATGATATCTCGGAGAATCTGATAAGAACCTTGAAAATGAGCGTTAGGCACTCTTTATCAGATACTCCTGACTTTTCAAACTCATATTTTTTCAACCTAGGAGGTATCGATTTTATAACACTCGATGGCCGCGGGCCACGTGAAATCGACCCACACGGAATAGTGACTCCCGGACAAATAACCGAACTGGAAAAAAAGTTATCAAAAAATAACAACCCAACCGTCATATTTATTCATTTCCCGTTATTACCGCTTGAAAGTACTTGGCTCGACCGCGACATGCTGCTTATCAATGGATTAGATATACATAAGTTACTAGTTCGATTCAAAAACAAAATTCGCGGCGTATTTTCCGGACATGTACATCGGGGAATTATGAAATATCATGAAGGAATATTCTATTCAAGTGTCGGGAGCACATTTTGTCAGTTCGATGCCATGCCCGGGCAGGAGCAAGTATCGTTCGACCGACAGCCGGTTGGATTTTACAATTTCATCACTGTTTCGGAATCCGGCGTTCTTATTAAGGAACACACTTTCCCGTTATAAAGGATGATTGACACAAATCGCACCGATTTATAATATTATAAGTTATAATATACATATGACAGTAGAACAGGGTGCATTAGCAGAAGCTATAAAGCTAGCTGAGCAAACTATTCATTCGATTTATCCGGAAGCGGTAGTCGAAGACGATTTCCTCCTATCAGACCAGAAACTGCGTCTATTAATTGAAGAACAGTGTGAAAAGCCCGAACCGGTGATATTACCTATGATGAGTAATAATCTTCATCTTATGGCTAAGTCCGCAACACTGTTCAAAAAATAACTATATAAACTTTCCTCAAGATTCAAGCCACCGTTCAACTTCGATTCCAGCAGCCGCACCCATACCAGCTGCAGTTATAGCCTGGCGATAAGCATGATCCACACAATCACCGGCGGCAAAAACCCCTTCCACAGAAGTAGAATAGCTATGGAGATTCTTAAATTTTTTTATTCTCTCAAGGGCGCTTGCAGGTAAACTTCCCGGGTATCGAAGCGCCTTTTCTGCTAACTGATTAAAAGTAAGTATATATCCTTTTTCATCCAGACTTATTTGCTTCCCGAAAAGTTCCGTATCGGGTTTGTGTCCGATAGCTATAAAAACACCGTCGAGCTTGAATACGTCTTCTTTATTTAACTTACTAATTCTCACACCCTCAACCCGTAAGTTTCCTAAAATTTCCTTTATTGTGGTATTGAGAACCAACTCTATCTTGGGGTGATTCTTTACCCTCTCTATCATAATCTTAGAAGCTCGAAACACATCACGTCTATGAATAAGATATACTTTTGCCGCAAATTTTGTTAGAACCAACGCTTCCTCCATGGCGGTATCGCCGCCACCGACAACCGCGACAGTTTTATTGCGAAAAAAAAATCCATCGCATGTAGCACATGCTGAAACTCCTTTACCCCGCAACCGCGTTTCCGAATCTAGCCCGAGCCAAAGCGCTTTGGCACCGGTTGCGACAAGTAAGGCTTTTGTTTTATACTCCTTCTCACTTGTCCAGATGGTGAAAGGAGATGTATTTAACTCTACTTTCACTATATTCTGATCTATTATTTTTGTTCCGAATTTGGAAGCATGACTCCGCATTTTCATTATTAAGTCCGGCCCCAAAATATGCTCGAACCCTGGAAAATTTTCTACCTCGGTTGTAAGCGTCAACTGACCTCCTGGGGGAGAGCCAGCAAATACCAATGGATTTAGGCCTGCACGCGAATTATAGATAGCTGCCGACAAACCAGCCGGGCCGCCGCCAATTATGATAACATTCTCAATTTTTGCTGAAGAATTCATAGGAGTTAATGATACCAAATTATATATAAACCTGACAATCGCTCAAGTTATAATCTTATGGCTTGCTCAATAACGCGGTTGATTTCTCGCGCTTCTTTATCGGGAATATGCTGATCGATTTCCTTAGCGACCAATTCCAGAGTAAGACTGTCTATAGCTTTCTTGACAGCCGAAATTTGCTGTATTGTTTCGCGGCATGGACGGTCATCACGCATCATCCTCTCAATCCCTTTAAGCTGCCCGCACATGCGGTTTATCCTTTTTTCCAGAGAATCCATAAATTTGTGAATAAATATTAATAAATGTGCATATATACTCTATACCCCTATGGAGTATATATAGACATCTTAAAAGAATATATTCACAAAAACAAGCTCTGATACAGAAACAATTCCTTTAGTCGTTATGAGGGCAGAGAAATCAGATACGAAGCTACATCTAACCGATAGCAATCAATCCACGACTACCTCTATCGATTTGATTCTAAGCGGTGAATAATGCCAGACACCCGTTCCTTTACCGGGTCGACACTGTTTTTTTCCGTTTGAGAGGATACAGAACGCTCTATATTCTTCAGTATAATCATTATATCCAAAAGGCCCAACTATTTTCACAAACTCACCATCGATTCTCACTGGTTTATCGAGATATTTCTTAAGATCATCAGGAGCTTCAATAATGGCAGTATTACCGACTTTATTTAACTTATGCACACACATATCAACAGCACTACATTCCTTGCTTTCTACAAAATAGGTCAACCAGTAATCGCCATCATAATTGATGATATATGTACCTTCCTTGTCTTGTAGGTTAAAAACTCCCCAGTAACGAGGTGAGACCTCCATTACTACAGCGATGCAGACAAAACATAAAGCAATCATAACGATAAAAGCTAAAATAGATGCTGTCAGCCTCAGTAAGTTATATTTACGATCATATATAAATACGACTTTTCCTACTCCGTAGTACAGAAAACCTATAAAAAAGATTCCCAAAGGCAAAGCTATTAAGGAGCCTATAAACGCATATCGTGTATAGCTGTAGACAAAAACAAACAGAATATAAATGAGTATAGGAAAGGTCACAAAAAATACTATAGAATGCCCAATAGAGGATAAAGAATACAACCATCTTAACTTTTTCCAAAAACTACTCCTAGAGAAAAATACACCTATATAGTTAAGAACCGACAAACCATAAGACAACATAACGCCATAAATACAGATTATCCATATCGCAAGATAAATATTGATTCCAAGATATGGATTCCAATTCTCGAATATAAATTCTGTATTACTCTGTCCGAGAAAAAGAGTGATAATTATTGTAAGAGATCCAATTGCAAAGAAAATCAGCAGTACATTTAGAAAATACGAAACTAATTTTCGTCGATTTAAGGTTTCCGTGACTATCTTATTTGACATATACTTTTATAGTTTACTTCGGAACTGCCAATCACATTTTTTTCGTAGAAACATCCACGTTCCAGTTTGGATTAGAGACGATTTTAACCGGCTGACGAAGAATTCTTGAGACTATATATATCCATGCATATGGAATGATTCCAACTGGTGGCTTGAAAAGCTCCTTAAACATTGCGGTAAGTAAAATAGATATCGGAATCGCATAGTATTTCGATAGGTCTTCCGGAAAAATCTTTGACAACTCCTCCTGTTGAAATTGGAAACGACTCGATGGCCCGATTTGATCCTTCATTCGCTGAGGCGGCCGGATAACTACTTTAGCATCGGGTACCATACAGAATTTCCCGCCAAGTCGCCTGTTTTCCAGGTAAAAATACATGTCAGCATTCACAAGCTTATCTGGGATGCGGAACTGCTTAAAAATCGACATCCGAAAAGCCAAACAGCGTCCGCTTGCGGCCAGATAATTATCACCATCATTCCAGCGTTTGGCCATATCATAAACCATCCGTATGTTAGAGGCCATACCCGTTTCTACCCAGGTTTCAGGATTTGGATTCGGGAGAATTCCCGCAGCGGCCATGGTTAGACTGGCATCTTCTTCAAAGGCACCAACTAACCGGGCTAAAGTTTCCGGATAAAAATAAATATCATCTTGTGTAAAAATATACAGATCAGAGCTAATCATCTCCCGTGCCTGTTTGAGTTTTTTTGGCTGGCTACCTTCAACCGCATTCCAATAAATCTCAATCCCCATAGATTCAAGCTTTTGTTTCGTTTCTGGTTTGATCGGGTAGCGATCTGAAACAATCATGAAGCGGAACTTGGCGATATTGATTGAAGCCAATATTGATTCGGCTGTTGTGATGAGAGAATCTCCTCCGTAACAGGTAGGAATAACGACAGTAACGGATAAAGGTTTATCGGTCATTTTACTTAGATAAATTGTTTAACTGGTACATCTTATCCTGTAATTCGCGGAGTTTTACCGCTTCGCTAGCTGGTAACTCTACGTCGTCATAAGTAATAGCGGCATCTTGCAGTAAGTCGCGCTTCAATATCGCACCATCCGATAACCCTATCGGTAACAGGTTTTGTTTTCTTGAAACTTCGTAATTATCAATCGCTCCATAAACGGTAAAACCGCCAACTCCGTCCAAACGGTCTCCTTTTTTGAGGTCGAATTTGGCTAAGCTAATAACGTCTGTCGCCATGGTTACCGGCGCAAGAGTAGCGTCCCCAAAAAGCATCGCTCTTGCGACGCTAGAAGGCCCCTCAAGAGGTCCCAAATGACTAGGTATATAAAACGTATACAGTGGACCCTCACCCATTTTATAGATATTCATGTAGCATGCACGTATCGGATTGTCGCAGGTAGCCAATACAAACACCCCGAAACTCGGTTCGGCGCCGAGAATGTAATCTACAAGTCCGTTTTTTTCCATTTCTTCCAGATTAAAAAGCTTATGGGCTTCCTCAACCCGGGCACAGCGCGGACCATACATATTCCGCTTTCCGACCTTAAATCCTAAAGCGTTGGCAACAGTTGCCATTTCAAAGGATATTTTGGTACCGTCGGCAAAAGAAGTAGGCATCTTCGGTTCCTGAAAATGTTCAGCTGACCACTTTTCCTGCGTTTTTGGGGTACGGCGGAAATCTATAAGGCTTTTTATATTACCGGCAAGCACTGGCTTAAAACCCAAGCCCCGGATTTCGCGGACCATATTTATTAGCTTCCCCGGCTGATCGCCATCAATTTGGGTATAAACAACTCCGGCTTCATCGGCCATCGATTTTAAGATGGGACCGATAGTTCCATCAAGCTCAGCATTAATAAGAACAATATGCTTTTTGTTTTTTATAGCTCGGACAACCAGGGGAGCGGCAAAATGCACCTCGCCCGTGGCTTCGACTATAACATCGATATTTGCCGAATCGGTTAATAACTTATGGTTTTCAGTTATTACGTATTTATTTTTTGAAATTGCCTCATCTAAATCTTTCTGGTTTTCGACAGTCAGAACCTCGATCGAATCTCCCAAAGCCTGAGTATAGGCCAGTTTCGCATTGGTCAAAGTCCGGTTGGAAATTGCAGCAATTCGCATACCCTTCATACCGGTTAAAACCTGCAACGCAAAACCGCGGGCGGCAAATCCGGCACCAATTAATCCGATTCTAATCGGCTTATTCTCTTTTTCTAATTTTTCCAGGTATTTATCTACAATAAACATATATAACTTTAATATCATTCCCACGAAGTCGGGAATCTAAAAATATTTATAATTTATAAGATCCTAAATTTTTATCTTTTTCAGATAAAATTACCCCGTGTTTGATCGGCCAGTCTATCGAAAAAGCCGGATCGTCAAACCGGATACCGCCTTCGGTGCCGGGTGCATATGGATTGGAAACGGCATATATCACCTCACAACCGTCCACAAGAGCCTGATAACCAACAGCGCAGCCAACCGGATAATAAACCATATTTCTTTTTTCCGCCGAAAGCACCTGGCCGACCCATTTACGGTAAGTTGGCGATTCCGGACGAATGTCGACGGCCACCGAATAAACCGATCCTCTAATACAACGGAAGAGCTTGGCTTCGGCGTATTTGCCTTTCTGGTAATGTAAGCCGCGGATGGTGCCTTTTTTCAGGTTATACGAATTATTGATCTGGGCCGGAACAAAATCAATTCCGGTTTTTCTCATCTCTTCTGGACAATATAAGCGCCCGAATCCGCCCCGATCGTCGGTTATAAACTCGGTTTCTATAGCACATGCTCCAGTTATGTCTAAAGGGTGAAATTTCATAAAATTTATTTCCAGAACAACTGCGCGTCCACCGCACCTTCTTTTTTCAAATACTCAATCTGCTTAAGACGAGTATACAGGCGGGAGTTATACATTTCTTGATTAAAATTAACATTCGCAAACACTTCTTGAAGTTCCTCAGCGCCCTTTTTTACATTCCAGGCACAGTCAAAATCTGGCAGCACTGTTTTTATGCGATCAAACCGCACTCGGTAATTGCGCTTGTCTCCCGTACTATTACCAAACTCCGTTTCACATCCGGGAAAAACGGAAGCGATAATTTCAGCCACCTGACGAACTTGGTAATTATTATCATTGGAGCCGACATTAAAAAGCGCATTATGAATTTCTTTTCTCTGACTCCTAAGCGTAAGAACAACGGCACGGGCAACATCAAGTACATGCACAAAAGGCCTCCAGGGGGTCCCGTCGCTACTCATTTTTATTAATTTATTAACATAAGCCGAAGCGGCAAGGTCGTTAACCACCAAGTCGAATCGCATTCTCGGAGAGGCGCCAAATACAGTAGCATTTCTAAGGATAGTTGGTGAAAAACTATCGTCCGCCATTTTTGCCAGAGCTTGCTCATTCAATATTTTTGATTTAGCGTATGCGGTTAGCGGATTAGGTGTAGTACTCTCATCGCTGACGTTATCGGATGCGCCGTAGACACTGCAGGAGGAAAAATATACGAATCGGGAAACTCCGGCAGCTTTGGCAGCAAGAGCAAGATTTTTAGTACCGCGATGATTAATATCAAATGTAATTTCAGGATCGTTCTGTCCTAGCGGATCATTTGAAAGTTCGGCCAAATGAACAACTGCCTCATACCCTTTCAATATCCCCTGATCGATATTTCTTATATCTTTAGTGATAAGGTCGTAATGCTTCGGTTTATGATCATAAAGTTGACCTTCACTGTAATAACCGGTATCAAGACCAGTAATACCGAACCCTTCTTCAAGAAGTGCCTGGGCGAGACGCGTACCGATGTAACCTTCCGAACCTGTTAATAAGACCTTCATATATCACAAGAAACTGTTATTTCCATATTTTCCATGGCGCCTGATTACTCTGCCACATTTTTTCTATAACCATCTTGTCGCGGAGCGTGTCTACGGGATGCCAAAACCCCTCATGTCGATATGCATTGAGCTTGCCTTCTCTGGCAATTGTCTGCATCGGTTCTTGTTCCCAAACAGTCTGAGCATCTTTTAAATATTTAAAAATCTGCGGTTCCATCACGAAATAACCTCCAGAAATCCATGCCTCCTCAACGCCATCCCCGGAAGGCTTTTCTCGGAAATTAGTAACCGCGTTCTGACCCGATTTAAGAGTAAATGCCCCGAAGCGCCCCGGAGAGGGTACAGCTGTAACCGTTACGAGTGCACCATTTGAATTACTATGGGATTTTAACAAAGATTGAAGATTTATGTTGCTTAAACCATCACCATAAGTCATCATAAAGGGTTCGTCACCAATGTATTCATGTGCTCGAAGAAGCCGACCTCCTGTCATAGCATCTTCGCCCGTCTCGACAAGAGTCACCTTCCAGGGTTCTGCTTTGTCTTTATGATAATCGATAGTATTATTCTTGAAATCAAAAGTGATATTGGCATGGCGCACCCTGTATGAGCTAAAAAAATCTTTTATGATGTGGCTCTTATAACCACATAATATCACGAAGTCATCAAAACCTTGCGAAAAGTATATCTTCATTATATGCCAGATTAAAGGCATTGAACCGATCTCGACCATTGGTTTAGGGCGGACACCGCTTTCTTCACTGATTCTTGTACCGAATCCGCCAGCAAGTATGACTGCTTTCATAAGATGATATTATATAATTTACTATAGGCTTTGTCAACTACCTATTGTAAAAATAATATCATTTTCCAACCGCCAGAAGATCCAAAAATTCCTGGTTATTTTTTGTCTTGGAAAGCTTATCGATAAGAGCCGTTATCCTTTCCTCTCCGTTAAGAAGACCGAGCATCCGGCGAAGGGTAACGACTTTCTTGTAAATGTCCGGGCTATAAAGTAGCTCTTCTTTTCTTGTGCCTGATTTTTCCACATCGATCGCCGGGAATATACGCCTATCGGCAAATTTACGATCCAGGTGGACTTCCATGTTACCGGTACCCTTGAACTCTTCATAAATCAAGTCATCCATACGCGACTCCGTACCGACAAGACAGGTACCTATGATAGTAAGACTACCGCCCTCTTCGCAATTGCGGGCAGCGCCAAGAATCTTTTTTGCCGGATAAAGAGCCGATGGATCGAAGCCACCGGATAAAGTACGACCGGAACCGGTAACTGACAGGTTGAACGCGCGAGCAAGGCGGGTTATTGAATCAAGAAGTATTACCACATCGCGACCCTGTTCTACTAATCTTTTAGCACGATCAAGGGCAAGATTGGCAACTTTGACCTGTTGTCTCGGTGACTCATCAAAGTGGGAAGCAGCCGTTTCACCCTTAACAAATCTTTTAAGCTCCGTAACTTCCTCCGGTCGCTCACCAATGAGTATGGCCATTATATGGGCATTTGGATTATTTGTCGCTATAGCCTGTGCCATTTCTTTCAAAAAAGTAGTCTTTCCGGCTTTGGGCTGTGACACGATAAGTGCCCGCTGCCCGAATCCTATCGGAGAGACCAGATCGACTATGCGTGTCGATAAGACTTCTTTATCCGTTTCCAATCTGATTTGTTTATTAGGATGGAGGGATGTAAGATCGTCAAAATGCTTTCTGGTACGACTCTGTTCTTCTGTAAGCTCGACACCGTTAATTTTTTTAATAAGAAGCAATGAATGAAATCTTTCCCCGTCTTTGGGCGGACGAGCCAAACCTTCAACCTCGTCACCACGCCGCAGCCAGAATCGTCTGATCTGGGAAGTAGACACGTATATATCGCGATCTGGATTTATCGCATAGTCCTGCCGCAAAAATCCGTAACCGCCGAAGGTCACATCTAATATGCCTTTTGCCGGATAACTCATCTTAAGATCTTCTTTTAGCTTATCACCATAAGCTGATCCTTGCTGGACTTGCGGCTGAACGGGAGCTGGAACGACTGCTGTCGGTGCGGCGAAGTCGGCAACTGGCATAATTGGTTTTTCCTCGTATTTTTCAAGAAGAGAACTAACATCGAGGGAGGGGTTGGTCGACGAAGATTTTTCGTCTGTTTTATTCGTAGACATACTCAAAATAAATAATAAAAAAGAAAAAAATAAATAATAATTAAAAATCAAAAACGCAAACAAATATTTCCACCATGACCCGAGAAGGGAACATATGACTAAACATTATTTTCATTCACCAACATTAAAAAACATCTTGTGGAACTTTAGATCAATAAGTAAGAATATTTGCGGATTCAACATAAAGATCCTCCGCAATGAGATAAATAGAAACTTTTTCCATGAAGCTGTACGGGGAAGTGTGACCTAGACTTAAGTTTCAGTACACCACCTCATTGCCCTGAAAATTCAGGACTTACCCTCATGGTTTGATAGCGTATAGAAAAAGTTTTCAAATGTGCCTCATTTGGAGGACCCTATCCGTAGTATACCGTAAGCGCTTTTACTTTGTCAAGCGAAATGGTATATTGTTGACATGATCAGGAAGCGACATGTGCCGTATATTTTTCTCCTAATTTTGATCTTGTTTCTGATTTTTATCGCCGGGGTGAAATATGGGGGAAAGGTTGAGGAGACGAACAAAACAATCCGCTACATCCTCAGCATGACTCCGACACAAAAACCAATCAAACCTACTATAATGACTCTGTCACCGACCGATGTTCAGCTTGGATTCATAGCCTTCAACGCACGGTTATGTGGTGTTAAATTATTAGTACCAGACAACCTTAAACTAAAACCCAGCGACAGCGTTATTTTAGGCACCTATGACTTCATCAACAACAGCAATAGAACAGTCATAAGAATCTGGTGTCTACCCGAAGAGTCTCAAGTACCATTTTTTCCCGCACCAAATGAATTGCTGGACACTACGCCAGAGGCCACTTCTTCTGTAATAATCGCAAAACAAACAGTCGTGACCAACAGGTTGAAAGACTACCCGGATAGAGTTTCATTCGTCATAAAACAACCACAGGTTAAAAATGTCGGCGTACTAATAGATAAATCCCTTCTGCCGCTCTTGCAGTCCTCCCTAGAAATTACTAAAGCTATTAAGGTTGGCTCGCAGCCGGATGCTATAATTACCCCATGAGACGAGATAAAATTTCCCTAGCTTATTTAGGCGCTTCCGAATTTTCAGCAGTATTTTTGGAAAAACTGATAAATGATAAAAATATACCGGTCATAGTGAAATTAGTTGTCACGCAACCGGACCGGCCGGTAGGGAGGCGAGGAGTGATAACGCCAACTCCGGTAAAATTAATTGCTGAAAAATATAATATACCGTTTTTCACGGAATCTTTGCGTGCCCCTGCGAGTTCGATCGGTGAAAAATTAAAAAAAATTGATTTAGCGTTGCTCTACGCATATGGAGAAATAATACCTTTATCTTGTCTTAAGGCTCCAAAATATGGTTTCTGGAACATTCATCCTTCTCTATTACCGAAATATCGGGGTGCCTCACCAATAGCCTACCCCCTGATGATGGGGGACAGGGAATCGGGCGTCTGTATAATCCAAATGGATCAAGAACTCGACCATGGCCCCCTACTCGCCCAAAAAACTGAGCAGGTCTCCCCTACTGAAACAAAAAAAAATTTGGAAGAGCGATTAACTAATATTTCTTACGAATTATTTTCCGAAATTGTACCGAAAATAGGCAATAATTTAGAACTTAAAAATCAGCTTCATGAAAAGGCAACTTATACACGCAAATTAGCAAAAAATGACGGCTATATTTCTGTCGAATTCATTAAAAAAGCTCTCTGTAACGCTCTAATAATTACCGCAGATTTACCTAAACCTATTATCGACTACTTAAGTAAAAATTCAACCCCACTCCCCCAAACAATAAAACCGGCGGGGGAGACCTTTTTCAACTTCTTCCGCGCTATGCATCCTTGGCCCGGTATATGGACTAAAATCAATATAAAAGGAGTCGAAAAAAGACTTAAAATAACCGAGATGAATTTTTCCCAAGAATCCTCTACTCCATCCATAACCCATGTACAGCTCGAGGGGAAAAACGAGGTGGATTACCTCACTTTCAAAAATGCCTACGGTGATATCTTTCTCAGATAGCTCCCTGCACCTGAAGAAGGTAACCGATCAAATACCCGACCAGTGCCGATACCATACCGATTACCGTCATCTCGACTCCGGCCTTAAGTAAATTTCTACCTAGAGTTTTTTCTGCTTTGTACCAACCCACGGCAAACAGAGTGCATGCCGATATTATAAGCGCGGTGATGGTCGCATTCTTGGTTGACAAGAAAAAATAAGGGGTCAAAGGAATGAACGAACCGACCAATGCGGAAAACCCGACAATGAAGGCAGCGGGCAATGCCTCTTTTCGGTTTATGGGCTCAAGCTTCAACTCCTGCTCCATCATAACTTGTGTCCAGGTATTTTTATTTGCCGTTATCACCTCAACAATCTTATCGAGCGTTTCTCCATCAAAACCGTAGCGAGCATAAAGTTGCCTTACTTCTTCCCGCTCCCCTTCTGGTTCATGTTCAATCTCGTACTGTTCGCGCTCGTATTCGGACTGATAATAGTCAGCCTCGGCCAGTTTAGATGTATATGCAACTGCCGCCATCGAGATACTTTCAGCAAAGGTCGCTGCCATTCCTGCTACTATAACTAAGCTGTTTGAGGAGGTTGCGGCCACAACTCCAAGTATAACTCCCAAAACATTTACCAAACCGTCCTGTCCTCCGAGGATGATTTCCGGCAGATTGAAATCGGCCTTGTGGTGCTCACGATGCTTCATGGACTGCTCAATCGCTTCTTTTGTATGCATCGCCCGGCGAATACTGGTATTTCCGGTTCTATAAGCATCTCTCGCCTGCTGGATTCTGTTCATATTCTATCTATAATAGCCTCTGATCTGAAATAATAAATAAAATGAAATAATGGTACCAAAAATGAAATTAATAAGGTTCAAATGCACCAATTCATTAAGAATGGCGAGTATTTGTCCATAAAACAAATAGAGCCATCCGATACGTTTATAATGAAAAAGTCCCAGCAATGCAGCGAGTTCCATCACAATCGACATACCAACAAGCATTATTCCAATAATTCCATATCCCCCACTGCCGTATGAATATAAATAGGACACAGATGGAGCCGTTAATTCGAAAGAAATATATTTAACAAGAGTATATCCTTGCCACAAAATAAATAATAATAGACCAATAATAAGATATTTTGCTATCATGCGACGAATAGACTCAGGTGTTGGGGGCGCCTTTTCGTAAAAGTACTTATAACCTGCGGTTTCTATTTTATACCCTATCGAACTTAAAGCTTGCATATTACTATTATATATATGAATACGCTAAGAGGATATTAATTTTCGTTTTACTAAAGCATTGACTATCAATTCATGAATACTCTCCCGACTCAACAATTCACCGCGATCCACACATTCGATTACGACCCAGTGTCGATACCGTTTCGCAAGCTCAAGATACATATTCTCTGTTTTTTTCAGATGATCGGTATCTTGTTCATGAATATCCTTAACCTTGCCCGATAAATAGTTTCTTCCTCCCCTCTTCTCGGCGAGCTTGGTCGCTATTTCGGTTGGTACATGCAAGTATATGACAATTTTTTCTTTTGGTATTTTATGCACCTTGTATTCGAGTTCGTAATCCCATTTGAGATAATCTTCGCGCTCATTTTTGTTCACAAATTTTGCACCTTGATGTGCCAGATTAGAGGTAGCATAACGATTAGCAATGATAATGCCGCCTTTATCTAAAAAATCCTCCATCTCTCGCTTTACCGATGCCCTATCCAGTGCATATGCAAGCGATGCTAAGTATGGAGACACCTGATCGATCGTACCAAACTCCCCCCGCAAGAACTTAGCAACTGTTTTCCCATGGAAAGATTTATAGTATTGCGGAAAATCGACATACTTTACTTTATTTTTGTGACTACGCAAATATTTAAGAAGCAGCTGTGCTTGGGTCGATTTTCCGGAACCATCTCCCCCATCTATTACAATCAATGCCCCTTTCTGTTTGTGCAATTTTTTTATATGTTTGACAAATTCCGCTATCCGGTACTTCAGATTATCTGTGCCATACTGTTCCAGATATAAGCTATCGGAAGGATTTCCGGCTACCAAAGGTGAAAGCTTGTCTTCTGCACCCTCCGCCATAAGAGCAAGAACCGGGATATCATGTGTTAACGCATAAACAATCTCGCCGCCGACCCCCATTGACGCCTTGGTAACTTCGGCCACCACCGCATCGGCATTCTCGATTAGGCTTTTCTGACGCTGAAAAATCTCCTCTGGAGTGAGTGTTTTGTCTGTTTTTAAAAGCCTCTGATCCGTGATTTGTCTGCCTGATATTATATGGCTATTTGCCAAATATCGTATAATTTTTTTGTAAATAGGTAAATACTCCCTATTTACAGCGGTTGAGGCAGTAAAGTAGATTTTCAACATCTTTCAAGGACCAGAAATCGGTAATGGAAGTTGTCGTTTGAGCTTTTTTCTTCACTGACAACCTTATTGAAATGCGAAAAATCCGGGAAATATACATCGGCGTCGAAGTCGGAGTCGATAATCGTCAGATAGAGTCTGTCAACAAATTTGACAGCTTCGCAATAAAGTTGACCGCCACCAATAATAAATATCTCGTTTTCATCTTGACTTGAGGCTTGCTCAACCGCTTCTTTCACAGAACTTTTCACGACACATCCCTCAGCCTTATAACTAACGTTTCGAGTAACAATAATATTCATCCTATGCGGCAGCGGTTTACCGATTGATTCAAAAGTCTTCCTCCCCATTATGATAGGGTGTCCGGATGTAATCTTCCGAAAACGCTTCAGATCTTCCGGAATATGCCAGATTAATTTGTTGTCTTTGCCGAGCTCCCGGTTACGGCCCACTGCGGCGATTATGGATATGCGAGGCTTCATAAGCTAAACAGCAACCGGGGCTTTAATGGCCGGATGCGGATCGTAATCACTAAGCTTAAAATCTTCAATAACGAAATCGTCAATGCGCTTGACTGACGGGTTCAATGTCATGAGCGGTAATTTTTTGGGCTTACGGGAAAGCTGAAGCTTTACCTGCTCCATATGATTACTATAAATATGAGCATCACCGAACGTGTGCACAAACTCCCCTGCTTTCCAACCTGTAACCTGGGCGATCATCATAGTGAGCAATGAATATGAGGCGATATTAAATGGTACGCCCAAAAACATGTCGGCGGAGCGCTGATACAGCTGACAGGAAAGCCGATTATCAACAACATAAAACTGGTAGAGGGTATGACATGGTGGTAAGCCGCCTTGTGCCACGATTTCATCTATTTCGGCCGGATTCCAGGCAGAAACAATAAGACGCCGGGAGTATGGATTGATTCTTATCTGCTCAATAATGTCTTGAATCTGATCTACTTCTCCCCGTCCTGGGGCTTTCCAATGACGCCATTGGACGCCATAAACCGGACCAAGATCGCCCCACTTGGAAGCAAATTTTGAGTCGACTACGATTTTTTCTATAAATTCAGCTTGTGATAGTTCGGAGAGCTTGCGGTTTTTGGCTCTTGCTTCACGGTAATGTTTATATGGCCACTCATCCCATATGTGTACGTTATTTTGTACTAGATATCTGATATTTGACTCGCCCCGCAAAAACCATAATAGTTCATGGATTATCGCCCGCAAAAAAACTTTTTTTGTTGTTAGCAGAGGAAAACCTTTCTGTAGATCAAAACGTATCTGGCGGCCGAAGACGCTTTTGGTGCCGGTTTTGGTGCGGTCATCTTTATATGATCCGTTTTTCAGGATATCTTTAAGAAGTTCAAGGTACCCCTGTTCTCCCGTTTGCATGCTTCATACTACAACGAAGATATTTCATCTGCAATATCTCAAAATACATCTGATGATATAATACATGGGTATGATCGAATCCTTAAGAGCAACAATTAACGAATGGAGAAGGAAACCGAAGGATAATAGCCTCTCCGGTCGGCTGCTAAGTATACATACCGGAATCGAAAATGATCGTTGGCTATTCCGCTACACCGACCCTAAAGTGGGAAAAAGAATGCTTGGACTTGCCGAGCGCTCACTACCCATTGCCGGAGAATTAATAATGTCTGAAACCGCAGAGGAATTAGCTCATACTGACGCCAAAGTTTACACAGAGCTATTCGATCTCCTGTCTTTTTGGCTCAACAAACACTCCTCAATTGACCCGGACGATTCTGAAACAAACTCGCCCGATGAAAATGTACAGGCACAATTTGCGCTGTTCTCCCAGACAACCCAGGAATATTTCGATTATCTGCGTGCACAAAGCCTTATTCCAACCGAAGGAGGAAGAGTGAAATCGGTGGAAGAATACTTTTTTGTGACAAAAAGCGACTGTCCACCCTGGTTAAAAAAGCAGCTGATCAAAAAGTACTACCAGGAAGAAGCTCAAAACTGGCGCCAGATGCAACAAGAGTCTCCTTGACTATTATAGGATATTTACATATAATACATATTACCTGTGTAATATATGATTTCAGAGATTACTCTCTTCTATCGGATATTACCTGGTGTACTTTAACAACTGACTACAAATTTACCCAAATTGGATTGACGGCTTAGAGAAAGAACGGCTTTTATTAGCGTTTTTACTCGAAAAACGTCAATCCATTTTTTTAGAAGCGCAAAAAGGAGGACTTTATGCGCAACGTTCGACAAAACTGGCAGACCTATCTCGCGATCCTGATACTCTTGGGATTAATGGTGATCGTGGCGATCTTCGGCCCCCCTGCCTTCGGCCAATCTGGCGGAAACGTAGCCCTACTTCCTATCATCTATGGAGGTGGGGCTGAACCGACCATGGTTCCGGTCGAAACCCCTGACGAGGTCGCCACCAAGGTGGCGGCGACCTTAACGGCTATGGCGCCCACTGCCACCCTCACTCCCACTGTCGCCTCCACGGCGACGCCGACCGCCACCCAGGCGGTCACCGTAACGGCCACTGCCACAGTGACCCCGTCGCCGACGGCTTCGGCAACCATTTCACCTACTGCAACGGCGACTGCGACCAGTACCCCGACCCACACCCCCACGGCCACCAATACCCCGGCCGCGAACGTGTGGAGCGTCGATTTCTCGAGCGACTTCGGTGTAAATGCGCAGGAAGAATCCTGCAGCAAATTCACTGATGTGCGCGTTGAGCAAGGCGCTGTTGTGCTAGCAGAGACTTTTGCCGGCGCCGGCAGCACGATGTATGACCAAACCCCAGCACAAGATCGTCACTGCCTTGTAAAGGCGGGGACGTATGTCAACTTATCGGCCAAGGGTCTGATCGGCGCACCCACGCAGTCCAGCTATGACTTTACCGGAAAAACGGTCACTTGTCAGGTGAAATATGTACCTGAGCTTGTCGGGCAAAAAGTCTGGGTTGAATTCCGAATCCAGGATCAACCACCATTTTACCGCAACGAATCTTTGCCTGGATTCTACATCACCAATGCTGATACGGTATTCACTCTGGTAGTCGGCCAAGGTGTCCGTGACGCTGGCTTTGACGTCACCAAAATCACGGCTTTGAAGGTCGAAACCCGGGCCGACGAC
>CAYYYG010000008.1:0-32010 GCA_964476135.1 uncultured Gammaproteobacteria bacterium
TCACGGCGGTGGTCTGAAAAACCTCAGATGCGTGTTCGACTCACGCCCTCGGCACAAATGTAAAAATCTTCACGCTCCTGATTCGCATAAGTCGCTCATCAGGATTAGAAACTACACTCCTTTAAGCAGATCACAAAGTCGAAGACGTAGCATTTTTGTTATTTTATATAACACCTTGATCGATGGGTTCGCTTTACCCTCCTCTATGCGGGCCAGATATGTACGATCTATCTGCGCGAGAAAAGCTAATTTTTCCTGGGTCATCTGCCGGCATTTGCGCTCACCACTTATACGGCATCCGAGACGTTTGTAAAAAAAATTACCTCTCATGGAGTTATACAATACCATATGAATATTCTATTGACAATGGATTATAGTCTACAAACAAGAGGGGTTATTCGAGGAAATCTTTGAGCTTGCGGGCTCGAGTTGGATGTTTGAGCTTACGAATGGCCTTCGCCTCTATCTGGCGAATGCGCTCACGGGTAACTTTGAACTCACGACCAACCTCTTCGAGAGTTTTAGGCTTACCGTCTTCTAGTCCGAACCGCATTATGAGCACTTTTCTTTCCCGGGGTGAAAGGGTGTCAAGCACTTTCTGAAGCGCTTCTTTGAGAAGTTCTCTTGAAACCTTGTCGTAAAGACTTGGCTGGGACTGGTCGGCGACGAATTGCTCAAGAGTCGCCTCCTTATCATCGCCTACCGGAGTGGACAAAGATTTTGGCTGCTGGGAGATTTTCATGAGATTTTCGACCTCTTCGACTGTAATCTGCATTTCCTTGGCAATTTCCTTGGAGGAAGGTTCCCGGCCCATTTTCTGGATGAGTCGCCTTTGGGTTTTGTAAAAACGGTTGATCTGATCGACCATGTGAACAGGAATACGGATTGTGCGCGACTGATCAGCTATGGCGCGGGTTATAGCCTGCCGAATCCACCAGGTAGCATAGGTGGAAAACTTGTAGCCGCGGCGCCAGTCGTATTTTTCAACACCACGGATAAGGCCTTTATTTCCTTCTTGTATCAGATCTAGAAACGAAAGTCGTCGACCCAGATATTTTTTAGCGATCGATACGACCAAACGGAGATTGGCTTTGATAAGTTTCTCTTTGGCTGTTTCGTTGTTTTTTTCATACTGTTTGGCTAGCGATATTTCCTGCTCGAATGTGAGAAGCGGAGTGCGACCGATTTCTTTGAGGTATTTTTTTATTGGATCAAGTGATTCCCCATGTTTCAGGCCCACAAGCTGTTCAAGTTCCTTTTCCATCTCTTCGGTGGTTTTGAAAGCCTCGTTTTCATCGCGGGTTGAGATTGTTTCAAAGATATCTATACCTTTACGGAAGGCGGTATCGAAGAAATCATCTATCTGTTCGATATGGTTCTCGGGATCCGGAAAGACAAGCATTATGTCGTCTTGCACCAGAAAGCCATCTTCTTCACCCTGTTTTATAAGTTCTCGTACTGTTTTTGGAAAGCGTTGTTTCATAGTCGGTTTAATTTTACAATGAGCGGAGCTTCTTTTCCACCGTGTTCAGTGAGGCGGTCATCTCCTGCATCAGCACTTCGTTTGCCGTGTTACCACTATCTGTCGTAGCCAGTTCGGAAATCCTTCGTTTCAGACTTGCCCGTTTGAGCTCATATGCCAGACGAAGAGTGGCATCTTGAGGATGATCGTGCTCGCTTGAATTATACAGAAGAACCTCGTCAAATGCCGGAATCAGTTCCGGTGGGAGAGTTTTTAGAAATACGGGTTGAACAAAATCAGTATAATTTTTCCGAAATAAGCCTAATGCTGAAAAAACTTTGCCGTAAGCGGGTACGGAAAAATCTTCAGGTGCAACCACTTCACATATTTGATCGTACACCTGATATGGTTTCTCGCTCTGGAGCAGTTGGCTTAATAGGTATTTCTGCATCGAATCGTGACGACTGAGTGCTTGGCGCCTGGAATCGCGAATAAATACCGGTTTTTTTTCGGGCATGTTAAAACGGTATTTTTTAATTGTCGAGGCAATGGCATCTTCCCCGACATTCAGATTAGCAGCTAGCTTTTTGATATAGTGTGACTGCACTATAGGATTTCTGATCCGGGAAACAAAGGGAATGACAAAGTCGCCTACTCTTTTTTTTGCAAAAGGGTCTTCACCCGGAAAACGTTTTTCGGCCATACTGATAATAAAGTCATACACCGGCACAGCCGATTTGAGAGCTTTCTTGAAAGCAACCGGGTCTTCGCGCAATAGCTCATCCGGATCTTTGCCACCTTCAAACATAACAACCTGCAGTTCGAAGTCTTGCTTCTCTGCTTCCTGAATCCCGCGCCTCATGGCATCTTCACCCGCCTCGTCGGCATCAAGCGCCAGTATGATTTTGTTCGTAAGTCTTTTAAGAATCTGCAGCTGCTCCCGGGTAACTGCCGATCCTTTTATGGCAACAACCTGATCTATCCCATGCATGTAGGGAGTAATCATATCGAATTCGCCTTCAACTAAAATGGCATAGCCGCTTTTTCGGATCGAATCTTTTGTTATGTGTATACCGTAAAGTGTCTCGCGCTTGTGGTAAATGAGCGTTTCCGGAGTATTTATATATTTGGCTTCACGTTCGCTCGCATTCAGAATTCGGCCGGAGAAGCCGATTATATCGCCGCGCAAGTCGCAGAGCGGGAACATTATCCGGCCACGGAAACGATCATAGGTGCGGCCATTTTCGTTCTGGATAAGTAGTCCGGCGTCAATAAGCTCCTGATCGGTAAAATTGTGTTTGCGGTAAAAAGACTTCAATGAATCCCAGGAGCGAGGCGCATAACCGATACGGAAAGTTTTAATAATGGCCTGACGCATCCCTCTTTTTAATAGGTAATCCATTGCCGCCTGCCCCACCGGGGTATTTTGGAGAACATATTCGTAGTATTTTGCAGCCAGATTATTTATTCGCAGGAGACGCTCCTTTCTTTCCCATGCCTGATCGGCAATAGCGGACTCAGCTAGCTTAACGCCGGCACGTTCGGCCAGCTCCTTCAATGCTTCGAAAAAAGTTACATTATCCCATTTCATGGCGAACTTAATTACGTCGCCGCCCTCATGACAGGCTCCGAAACAATGCCATATCTGTCTTTCCGGCGAGATTACAAAGGAAGCCGATTTTTCGCTGTGGAAGGGGCAAAGGGCACGGAAATTTCTCCCTGCTTTGATTAAGTGTATTCGGGAACCTATATATTCGACAATATCGGTTTTTTGTTTGACTTCTTCGATTTGATTATCCATGGGCCTTGTATTCTTTATAGCTACTTTATTATAATGGACACTATGATGTACCTGTTTTTGGAAAGGAGCCGGGTAAAACTTTTGTATCTCAAAAAGACACTGCTGTCGCAGTATGAGAGTGCATTTTACCAGAAAAACCATCAGGTTGATTTACTGACGAAAGAGGGTACAATTGCTAATCCAGATTATCTGGCATCGGCAATTAAGGAAGCGGTGACATCGATCACATCTTCTCCGATAAACGAAAAAGAGGTGTGTCTAATATTACCTCATTCGGCGTTCCATTTTCTGAGGACGGAGGTGCCGAAAGATCTGGCCGAAACCGCGATCGAGTCATTTATGATTGACAAAGTGCGAGCTGCCTTCCCCACTGATACGGAAACCCTCATGTCGGATTATATTTACATGCAGAACGAAAATGAAAAACACATCATATATTTCGGACTCCCGGCTGAGGTATATAAAAAATATTCCGATGTTTTTGCCCTTATAAACCTCCAGATTAAATCCATCCTGCCGGAGACAATTACCTACTTTAAGTTATTCGAAAAAACATTAAGGAAAGAAAAAAAAGAACATATACTTTACGTTACTTACGATAATAACAATATCGACGGCTACCTGTTTGATTCGTACGGACCGCTCGAGAACACCAAGTGCATAGATGAAACTATAAAAACAACCTCATCGATCGAAAAGACAATTAAACAGAAAGCGGAAGATTACGAAAAACAAGGGAAGAAAATAAACCGCGTAATTTTGTCGGGTGAAAGTTCGGAACAGATTAGACAGGACACATTCACCAAGCATGTCGGCGTATGGACCAATCCTCTCAAACGCATTATTCCAGATTTCTACCAGGATTATTTGAAGATAATTATTACCGACCCGAATAAGCCAACGCCGTTTTTGGCCTACGACGTATGTCTCGGCGCATTTATTTTTTCTGTGGAAAATAAAAGATTTTCATTTTTCAACAAAGGCAGCAAAAAATTGAAGATGCCGTCTTTTTCGGCTCCCGCTATCAAGTTTCCGCTTAAGGCGACCGCACTTTTTCTGGCTTCTTTCCTTATAACCTTCGGGGGCTGGATGCTTATAAGCAACTCTTCAAACATAAAACTGCCGCAGTTTACCGCAAGTGCCAAACCAACTCCTACAACCGTCATTCCGACTGTAGTACCTGACACACCGACCCCGACGCTTTCTCCAACGCCCGCAGTTGATCGCAAGGAAGTTAGGATAAAAGTACTTAACGGTTCCGGCATAAAAGGTAAAGCTTCGGATGTAAAGGACGTGCTGACTGCAAAGGGATACGTGGAAATTTTAACCGGAAACGCCGACGCCTTCGACTATGCACAAACCGAACTCCAGGTTACGGAAGAAGCTTCAGAAAGCGCAAAAATTTTAGTTGATGATCTTAAGGACTCGGTAAGCAGTCCAAAATTAACCGAACTTAAAAAAAATACTGCCGCAGATATAATAATAATAGTCGGTACTGACTTCAAATAAGGCCTGGTGCTGATATAATATGCTTCTATGGAAACCCAGGACAAAATTGCTTTAGGAGAAAAACTAAAACACATAATCCAGAAATCGAATTTGGAAGATAAAAAGAAACTGCTCACTGATTTAGAAAAAAAAACTCTTGAAGCGACATTCTGGCAGGATGCGAATAACGCGCGCGAAGTAATGAAAACTATAAGCCAGACGAGACTTGAGATAGACGATCTGGAAATGATGCAGCTTTTATTTGAGGAAAACGACCTCACGGAAGCTAAAAAACTGATCGATAAATACGACATTCTGTTATTCCTATCGGGCAATTACGACAGAAACGACGCTATTTTTTCGATTCACTCCGGCCAGGGAGGAACGGAGGCTATGGACTGGGCCAGCATGCTTCTTAGAATGTATACGCGTTATTTTGAAAAAAAAGGATGGAGCTACGAAGAAATAGACCGTGTGGACGGGGAAGAGGCGGGTATAAAATCGAGCATATTAAACGTGCGGGGACAGTTTGCGTACGGTTATTTGAAGGGTGAGGCGGGCGTGCACCGATTGGTGCGACAGTCGCCTTTTAACGCCGATAAGCTGCGGCAAACTTCGTTCGCACTCGTTGAGACACTGCCCATGATCGCGGAAAAAGAAATCGCGATAAAGGAAGAAGATCTCGAATGGCAGTTCTACCGTGCGGGCGGCCATGGCGGTCAGAACGTGAATAAGGTGGCAACGGCAGTACGTGTAACTCATAAACCTTCCGGTATTGTCGTATCGTGCCAGACCGAGCGCCAACAAGGTCAGAACCGTGAGAATGCGCTTAAACTGCTTCGCGGACAATTGTGGAAGCTCGAAGAAGATAAAAAACTGCAACAGATGGATTCTTTCAAAAAAGATAAAATCGCCTCCTGGGGAAGACAGATACGCTCATATGTGCTTCATCCGTATAAACTCATCAAAGATCTCCGCACCGATTATGAAGAGTCGCAGACCGACCGTGTTCTTGATGGTGAGCTGGACGGATTTATTCAGGCCTACCTGAAAAGGTCATAAACGGCGTTGCATCAAACAAGTGCTTATGTTACCATGATTGGTACTATGGATAACAAACCTAAACTACACTTGATAGATCCGGTAGAAGCAAAAACACAGGTATCAATTTTTCCTGTAATAATCGTAACCATCATCGCCTTAATCGCCGGTATAGGCACCGGGTATTTGATTGGCTCTGGAAAGACACCTATCACATCTCAGGAATCCGTTTCTGTTGAAGACAAGGATCTAGGCATATCAGACGAGAAACCGGTACAAACTGCCGGAATAAAAAACGAGAAAACATTTACAGATAAGGCGGAGGGTATCCTGCAGGAAGGCGGTATCGAAGGCGAGGGCACCTTTCATCTCGAAAGACCGGGTGGCCCTTCGCAAACAGCTTATCTTACCTCAACAACTGTTGACCTTTCACCTTTTATCGGTAAAAAAATCAGGGTACTCGGAAAAACATTTCAGGGCAAAAAGGCTGGCTGGCTAATGGATGTTGGCTATGTGGAAGTTCTCCAATAGTTTCGATATTTTATGATTATTTTTGAAAACGTCACCAAGAAGTTTCCTTTTGGCAATACCGCACTCGACCATTTGTCCCTGGAAATAACGGACAATGAATTCGTTTTTTTAGTGGGTCCTTCAGGCGCTGGTAAAACCACAATCTTGAAATTACTCCTTCGTGAATATCGACCTACATCAGGTACTATTATTGTTGACGGCACAGATATCGCATCGAAAAAATTCAATAATATACCCAAACTCCGCCGGAAAATAGGAGTCGTTTTCCAAGATTTCAAAATTCTGGAA
This sequence comes from uncultured Gammaproteobacteria bacterium, assembly GCA_964476135.1. GTDB lineage: Bacteria > Patescibacteriota > Microgenomatia > UBA1406 > GWC2-37-13 > CAYYYG01. The sequence goes on from CAYYYG010000008.1 coordinate 6,612, forward strand.
GATAAAAGCATTATGGAAAATGTAGCGGTCGCACTCGCAATTGCCGGAGCACCCCGAAGTATAATAAAAGAAGAAGTGAAAAAAACCCTTTCGCTTGTGAACTTAGCCGGAAAAGAACTTCTCTTCCCCGCTCAATTATCGGCGGGAGAGCTGCAGCGGGTGGCGATTGCAAGGGCGATAGTTGGCGACCGAAGTATTATTTTAGCCGATGAACCGACAGGTAATCTGGATCCGAAAACTACCTGGGAAATTATGAAAATTTTCAAAAAATTCGAAAATAAAAAGACGATATTATTTGCAACTCACAATACCGACATCGTGAACAGTCTGAAACGCAGGGTAGTTTCGCTTAAAGGCGGAAAAATGGAGTCGGACACGAGAAAAGGAGGTTACGCTATATGATCGGAGTTTTTTCATCAATCAGGCGGACTCCCTATCAGTCCATGGCAGGTTTTCTGGTGCTTTTTTTTGCAATTTTCCTCTCTACAGCGCTCTTAATATCTGTCAGCTTCTTGGAAGGATTACTGAACTATGTTGAAACCCGACCACAGGTAACAGTTTATTTTCAAAGAAGCAGCAGCGAGGATGAGGTGAATAAACTACGTGACGCTCTTATGAAATCGGACAAAATCCTATCCGTGAAATATATTTCCAAAGACGAAGCATTCAAGATATATAAAGAGTTAAATAAAAACAAACCTCTTCTTCTGGAAATGGTTTCCGCCAATATACTGCCAGCATCGCTTGAAATCCATGCAAAAAAACTGGAGTTCCTACCACAAATAGTGGAGTTCTCGAAAAAACAAGACGGAGTGGATGAAGTGCGCTTCTCCCAGGATAATTCGGAAAGACTTAAAAACTTGACTACCATAGTCCGTAAAATAGCGTTGTTTCTATTTATGTACTTGATAGTCATGTCGGTTGTAGTTTTATCAACCACGACATTATTTAAGATAGCGATGAAGAAGGATGAAATCGAATTACTAAGGCTGCTTGGTGCATCTAATTTTTATATCAGAAAGCCGTACATTAAAGAAACGTTGACTCTGAGCTTGCTCGCCTCGATCTGCTCATTCGGAGTAACTCTGATCGCTCTTTATGCTTTGAAACCTTCTATAGAGGTTTATCTGGAGAGCATTCCGGCACTAACACTACCCCTTAACGGAATGACTTTAACAGTCTGGCCCATTAATATAAATTACCTCGGGTTGGCTTTCGTTCTGACTTCGTTTTTTAGTATTCTTGTCGCCATTACAGGAAGCTATATCGCAACCCAAAGATACCTGAAATGAAAACAAAAGCGTGCATCATAATTCTAATATTGACTGCTGCAACTATCAGTATGATTGCGACTCCGGCATCAAATGCCGAGGACGCGACAAAATCTGCTACTGCTGCAAACATCGAGGACAAAATCCATGAATATCAGAAAAAACTGGGTGAGCTTGGTGACCAAAAAAAAAGCTTGGCTACTCAAATCCAATACATGGACGCCCAAATCAATCTCACTGAATTAAAAATCCAGAACACCGAAGAGCGCGTTAAGAGAATAAAAGAAGAAATTACCGTAATAAGTGCACGAATAGACGGACTGGATGAATCTTTGAGTAAAGTCTCGAAAATAATGATCGAAACCGTTGTTGCCGGATATAAGGAAAAACCGGCTACTTTTTTTGACATCTTATTGGCATCGGAAAACATTGGCGACATGATGAATAAATTTAAGTATGTGAAAGTCGCCGAAGAAAACAACCAGAAAATGCTCATTCACATACAGGAGGCAAAATTAAATTTTGAAGAACAGAAGGCGCTGCGGGAAAAGAAAAAGGTGGAGCTAGATGAGCTGCAGGAGCAATTACAGATCCAAAAAATTGATCTGAATGTTCATAAGGATGAAAAAGAAATTCTTCTTAAGGAAACACAGAGTGATGAAAAAAAGTATCAGCAACTACTTTCTCAGGCGCTCGCGGAATACAGCGCTATACAAAAAGCCCTTGTAAGTGGCGCTAAAGTGGGACCGGTAAAGAAAGGTGATCCGATTGCACTTGTTGGGAATTCGGGCGCGCCTTATTGTTCAACAGGCCCTCATCTACATTTTGAGGTCAGGCAAAATAACACTTGGGTTAACGCGGAAAATTTTTTATCACCTCACAGTTTAACAAACCATCAGGACAGCAATTCGACGATAGGCAGTGGAAGCTGGGACTGGCCTCTACAAGACCCGATAATCCTGGAGCAGCGTTATGGGAAAACTCCATGGTCGTGGAGATATAAATATAGCGGCGGAATACATACAGGGATCGATATGTGGAGTAAAACGAGCGATGTAATACGGGCTCCTGCAGATGGGACATTGTATACATCAGCGGAAAAATGCGGTTCCGCGACCATCAACATCAAATATATAGATCACGGTTCAGGTACCATGAGCTTTTATCTTCATGTTCAATAGAATAAGACAGTAGTCTATTCTCAAATAATGTCGAATATACGCTATTGAGGTTTAAGAAACATACAGTTAGGCTTGAAACATGATTTTGCTTTGTTTTATAGCCGTCATGATATTTTTTTACCCCCCGACAATTTCTGCTACCGTGAGAATAAATGAACTATATCCGGCGCCTGCCCAGGATGAGTTTGAATGGCTGGAACTTTACAACGACAGTGAATCCGAACAAAGGCTTGATGTGTTAATTTTTTACGATGCTAAACAGAACCGGATTCCTGTTCAGGCCGAAAAAATTCTCCCACACGAATACTTAGTTGCCACATTTTCAGGAATTCTTAATAATTCCGGTGGCGACAGTGTAATAATGATAGATGGAAGCGGAGCGACCCTAGAACGAGTGGACTATGCGTCCGATTTCCAGCCTGGGCAAAGTTACAGCCGCTGCCGGGGGAACGATGCTGATAACTGGATCAGAACTCAACCTCCAACAAAACTCTCAGATAACATCGCCTCATGTATAACACCAACCCCAACCGCGACGTCGGCACCTTCTCCAACGACAACAATGACACCTACACCTACGTCCACATTAACACCAACACCTCGTACAAAATATGGAAAAATATATATAAATGAAGTGATGTCGTACCCAAAAGAGGGCGATGCCGAATGGATCGAGCTATATAACGACAACGATTTTTCAGTGGAACTTAACGGGTGGAAAATAGACGACATAGATTCGGGAGGATCTAATCCTAAAGTATTCACCGCCTCGATAGAAAAAAAATCTTTCATAACAGTCGAACTTTCAAGTTCGATGTTTAATAACGGAGGCGACCGGGCTAGATTACTTGATCACGACCATATGGTTATCGATGAGGTTGGCTTTTCCGCTATTGCAGTCGGCACAAGCTGGAACAGGATAAATTTCGGAACTCCGGAAATGTGTCAACAATCTCCCAGTCCCAAAAAAAATAACTTCGCATGCGCTCAACCTCCGACAACAGCAATAGCAGACTCACCCGCTGAAAATCGAGCACAAACCGAATACATAGAAACAATCACCCCAGTTGAAAAAACGAACACCCCCAAACTTAATACGCGCAAGATAGAGATAACTCCCCCGCCGTGGTATTTACTGGGAAGTAATTCTGATATTACCGCTCCGGAAAAAAATGCAAGCCCTTCTGGAGAAGTTCTAGGCATATCGGATGAGTCGAGACCTTACCCTATTATTTTACCGGCGATCAGCTCGATCAGCTCGCTTTTGACTATCGCAGTGGGTTTCTATAAAATGAGTCAGAATGTTCGGTAAAAAACTGATGTTATTCTATTGGTTTCCTGTTTTCGGCTGGATGACGGTTATTTTTTTAATGTCCTCAAGGCAAAGAGTCTCCGTAAGTGAAGAATACATAGTTAATTTCTTTTTTTTCAAGTCGCTCCACGTTATCGAATATGGATTTATGTTCTACCTAATATTCAGATTAATCAACAAGATCTCAACCTCTAAAAATAATTTCGAATGGCGCTATATTATTGCCGCTCTGCTGACATTGATTTACGCCGCAAGCGATGAACTGCATCAAACTTTTGTACCCACTCGTCAAGGATCGGTGCGTGATATTTTCATAGATCTGATCGGCGTGACAATTTCCTGGATTATTCTCCGCAAAGCCTACCGAAAACTTAAAAAATATTCGATAATATGACTTTACTAAACATTCGAAAAAGAGTACTATAGTATAAGCATGCAAAAGTTATTGAACTATCTGCACCAAAGGTTAATACCGGGCGAAAGGAATAATTTCAAGTCGAGACCTATGCACTTGGATTTCCTTTCATACTACTTGATGGGTGTTTTACTGCTTTCTGTGTTCTTTAAATATATTGGCTACAATGCCGGAGGAGTTCTTGGATTCGCAACGGATATCTCAATCCAAAAACTCAACGCAATCGTGAATGAAAAGAGAATAGAAAATGGGCTATCGCCGCTAACTTATAATGAAAAACTTTCGTTGGCGGCTGAAAATAAGGCGCAGGACATGTTTAATAAAAACTACTGGTCACATTTCTCACCGGAAGGCAAATCACCATGGAATTTTATTCTCAATACCGGATACGAGTATGAATATGCAGGTGAAAATCTGGCAAAAAACTTCGTATTCAGCCAAGGCGTTGTTGACGCCTGGATGGATTCGCCAAGCCACCGTGCCAATATACTTCGTAAAGATTACAGTGAGGTAGGTTACGCGGTAGTTAACGGCGTGCTCAACGGTGAAGAAACCACTCTAGTAGTTCAGCTTTTCGCCAAGCCTATGGCCGAATCCGGCAGTGCCTTTGCCAAACCAGTAGCTGCCGAAACAACCACCAATATGGAAACGGTTGAGATCCAGGAAAAGGCTGATGCGATGCCTGTAAATAATCAGGATATAGTGGTAGAAAAAAATAAAGAGGCTAAGTCGCAGGAGACTATCGTACTCGCGGATAAAGCAGACAAACCCGCCTTAAACCTCTTTCCGACATTCTTCGGAGTTAACTCGGTATTTTTTATATTCATTGCCGTTGTCTTGATTATCGATCTTATATATGCAGCCAAAATGAATCTGCTTCACATGCATGGTAAACATATCGCGCACCTTATATTTTTAGGATTCGTATCGCTTGGGATCTCGGTTATATTACTTAAAGGAACCATATTATGAGCTCAAAACATAAAAAAAATCCAATCACCTCAGATCTGAAAAAGCATTCTTTCGACTATATTCTACTCCTGACCGCAGGAATTTTTTTTCTGATCACTTTGCAGGCATTCAGGGGTGAAAGACTTTATGAATTCTTAATCGTACTGGCATTCACTTCTTTCTATATTATATGGGGTATGTATCACCATGTTATTACCGATACGATCAGGCTGAAAAATATGTTAGAATATGTCCTCATAGGTTTCACTATTCTCTTTCTCGTGAAAATATTGATTTTTCTTTAATACAAGTATGAAAGGAATAATTCTCGCAGGCGGAAGGGCGACTCGACTTCGGCCGCTAACCAAAATCACCTCGAAGCAGCTTTTACCGGTATATAACAAACCGATGATTTTTTACCCTATCGAAACGTTGGTCAAAAGTGGTATTGAAGAAATATTAATAATTATGGCTCCCGATTATTCGGGACATTTTTTGAATCTATTAGGATCAGGAAAAGAATTCGGGGTCAGATTCACCTACGAAATACAGGAGGAGCCGCGCGGACTTGCTGATGCGTTTAAAATTGGCAGAAATTTCGTGGGCAATAGCGACGTCGCGCTCATTCTGGGCGATAACATTTTCGACTATGACTTTACCAAAGACATAAGTTCGTTCAAGGGCGGAGCTTTGAATTTTGTAAAAAAAGTCCACGATCCGCAGCGTTATGGCGTTGTCGAAATTGACCGCGACATGAAAGTATTGTCGATCGAAGAAAAACCGAAGGTGCCAAAAAGCGAATATGCTTCCGTTGGATTTTATGTCTACGACAGCCGCGTATGCGAAATCGCAAATAACTTAAAGCCATCAGCCAGGGGTGAAATCGAGATTAACGGCAACCCGAGCATCAATAATACTTATTTGGAAATGGGCGAACTGCAGGCAAGAATTATAGAAGGAGTCTGGGAAGACGCCGGAACTTTCGACAGTTTACTGAGGGCAAACATATACTGGGCGAAAAAAAATAATAGTACGGTTCAAACGACTTCATAATCAATAACCGGTATTGACGAATATGTCAAAAAAAGAAAGATTTAAGCCATATGCCGCTGCCTACCTCGTATTAATAAAAGATAACCGGGTTTTACTTCTTAAACGATTCAATACTGGTTATCAGGACGGAAATTATAGCTTAATAGCCGGCCATCTTGATGGATGCGAAACCTCTAAACAATGCATTCTTCGCGAAGCACGCGAAGAAGCCGGCATCGCAATAAATCCAACAAACCTTGAGGTGGTTCACGTAATGCACAGACTTTCATCCGATAGAGAATATTTTGATATATACCTACGTACAGATGAATGGACCGGCGAAATTAAAAATATAGAACCCGACAAATGCGACGAGCTTAAATAGTTTGATCTGTATAAACTCCCGGGCAATATGGTTCCCGAGGTAAGGTTAGCCCTTGATAGCATTAGTAAAAATGTGCATTATAGTGAGGCTGGCTGGAATGACGATAACACTACTTGAACTGGCCCTAGTATTACAGTAGTATACACATATGGATCCGACACAACTTTTACTCACGATAATTCTTACATTAACTACGGTACTATTATTAATTGTGGGATTCCAGTTGTTTTTTGTGTTGCGTGAAATAAGAAAACTCCTCGCCAAGCTACATTCGATCGCAAACGGGTTTGAACACATGGGGCAGGGGATGAATCATGGCTTCACCGAAGTCATCGGTTTCGTAAACGGGATAAAAACCATATTAAAAATCGCCGATCAGGTAACTAGCAGAAAAAATGAGCGCAGCAAATAACGAGAAAACCAACAACTTCTGGCAGGGTTTTGCCTTCGGCATAGCAAGTGCAGCGGGCCTCGCTTATTTGATCGGTACGAAAACTGGTCGGGAAAAATTGAAAAATGTGCTCGACTATATGGAAAATTACCAAGGCAATGCAGATAGTTTATTCGATGCGATAGACGGACTCCTTGCCGACAGTAAAAAGACCGACGCAGCCTTGGAAAAGGCCGCCGAAGCAAAAACAGACCTTACGGCATTAATAGATAAGGTAAAATCAATCACCAAAAGCTGACATACCTATTGACAACAACACAACTCTATAGTATATTAAATAAGTTTTTTTAATAACCCTATTTATTGGGGTCGTTATTTTTATTTTATCCAGTTTATCCTCCAAAACCATCGATGAATAAAACAGACAATCTGCAAACCGACTCTTATCATTCTTACTACTTAAAAAAGGAGGACGAATTTTTTAAAGAGCTGGACCTCATCGAAGTACAAAAAAATAGCTGGAATAAATTTTTAGATACCGATCTTCGAAACATTCTTGAGGAATTTTTTCCGATCGAAGATTACACAGGTAAAAAATTCATACTCGAATTTGAAGATTTATATTATGGTAAACCGCGCCACGACCTCGAGCTCTGCGTGCAAAAAAAACTTACCTACGACTCCCCCGTTTATGTAAAACTAAGGCTCACAAATAAAAAAACCGGTCAACAGAAATCGCAGGACGTTTATTTCTTCAATGTTCCGAACATGACCGATCGCGGCACATTCATTATCAACGGAATCGAAAGGGCAGTTATAAGCCAAATCGTCCGCTCCGCAGGAATTTATTTCACCGCCGAAATCGACAAAACCACCGGCCTTACGCTTTATAACGCAGAAATCAGACCGTATATCGGCGCCTGGCTGGATCTTAACATCAATAAATACGGCTTAATCGAAGTGAAAGTCAATAAAAAAAGAAAATTTTTGGCAACTGCCCTTCTTCGCATGTTCGATGGCGACAATAACTCGTCATTACTAAGACAGTTTGAGGATATAGATAAAGACTTGGTAGAAAAATACCTCATGCCTACTATTAAAAAAGATAAAACTCAGACAAAAGATGAGGCTGTACTCGAATTTTACCGAAAAGTGAAACCGGGGGAACCTCTTGTTCTCGATAACGCATACAAAACATTAAACAGCATGTTCTTCGATCAGCGAAGATATTCACTCAATGATGTCGGCCGCTATAAAATAAATAAAAAATTAGGTCTGAATCTTGAAATCACAAGAGACAATTATATTCTTCAAAAACAAGACATTGTCGCTGCTCTTAAATATCTTATCGGCTTGACTAAAGGAAAAGGTTCTTTTGACGACATCGACCATCTCGGCAATCGCCGCTTACGCACGGTTGGAGAACTTATCGGGATGTATGGAATCCGTGTCGGTATGGTAAGAGCGGAAAAAGAGGTAAAGGAAAGAATGAGCTTGGTCGCAACAGATGTTCAGCCGACTCCAGCGCAAGTCGTAAATTCGAAACCGATTGTAATGGCGATAAATTCTTTTTTCCGAACAAGCCAGCTTTCGACTATCGTCGACCAGACCAATCCTCTATCAGAACTTGACAACTTAAGAAGAATCACAGTCGGCGGTCCGGGCGGAATCGAAAAAGAAAGAGCCTCCTTCTCGATCCGTGACATTTCCGCTTCACAGTATGGAAGAATCTGTCCGATCCGATCCCCGGAAGGTCCAAACATCGGTGTTGTTACCTATATGGCGCTTTATGCGAGAGTAAACAAATTTGGTTTCTTGGAAACGCCTTATAAAAAGCTTATAAAAGAGAAAAAAGGTGGCAAAACAAAAGTAAAAGTATCAAATGAGCTCGAATATTTGCAGGCAGACGATGAGCAGACACACTATATAACCTCGACAAATGTCCAGGTGGACGAAGAAGGATATATAATGAGTGAACATGTCGTTGCCAGATTCGGTGGCGATGTGGTTGAAGTTCCGGCGGAAAAACTGGAATTTATAGATATATCACCGCGCCAAGTTGTTGGAGCCTCAGCGGCACTCATCCCCTTCCTTCAAAACGACGACGCCAGCCGTGCCCTCATGGGTACTCATATGCAATGTCAGGCCGTGCCTCTTGTAAAAACAGAAGCACCGGTCGTCGGCACTGGTATGGAGCAGAAAGTTGCCTCGGCACTTGGTCGAACCGTTTATGCACCCGAAGACAGTGTCGTAACATATGTCGACGGAAACAAGGTCGTACTCAAGGGTAAATCGGGCAAACAGTATTCTTATGAACTATCAAGATATTTAAGAACCAACAAAGATGTGTCTTTCGACCAGAAACCTAACGTGGAGCCGAAACAAAAACTGAAAAAAGGCGAAGTTGTCGTTGATGGACCGGCCACACAAGACGGAAAACTGGCACTCGGACAAAATCTAGTAGTCGCATACACCTCATTCGACGGACTTGGTTACGAAGACGGATTTGCAATTTCCGAAAGATTGATAAAAGAAGACAAATTAACCTCAATTACCTGCGAGGAATTTGTTGCCGACCTTGTCGATACCAAACTCGGTCTTGAGGAACTTACAAGAGATATTCCAAACGTACGCGAAGAAGTATTACAGAACCTCGATAAAGAGGGTCTGGTGTTAACCGGTACACAAGTAAAAGGTGGTGACATTCTTGTCGGTAAAGTGGCCCCGAAAGGTGAGCGCGAGCTTACTGCCGAGGAAAGACTTCTCCGGGCAATTTTCGGTGAAAAAGCTAAAGATGTCAAAGATACATCGCTACGGCTTCCGTATGGAAAACGTGGTACAGTGGTCAATATCGAAGTCATCGACTCCCAAAAAGATCCGAACGAACTCGAGCCAAGTGTTATGAAGAGAATATTGGTTAATACGGCACAACTTAGAAAAATTACGGTTGGAGATAAACTAGCCGGAAGACACGGAAACAAAGGCGTTATTTCGCGAATCCTTCCCGAATACGACATGCCTTATCTCGAAGACGGTACACCGGTTGACGTAATCCTCTCCCCGCTTTCTATCCTTGCCCGTATGAATCTGGGACAGCTTTTCGAAACGCTTCTCGGTTATATCGCGGCTAAAAATAACAAACACATATCCATCCCGGTATTTGAAAGGATGAAAGAAGAGTACATTGTTGAGGAGTTTAAAAAATTGGGCTTCCCGGTTGACGGAAAAACGACTCTGTATGACGGCAAAACCGGAAAACCTTACGAAAACAAAGTTCTTGTCGGAGTCGGCTACATCATGAAACTCATCCACATGGTGGAGGATAAATTCCATGCTCGCTCCGTCGGCCCGTACTCATTAGTCACTCAGCAGCCGCTTGGTGGTAAATCACAGATGGGTGGACAGCGTTTCGGAGAAATGGAAGTCTGGGCATTACAGTCGCACAGAGTACCTCATACTCTGCAGGAAATGTTGACCATAAAAAGCGACGATGTTCGCGGTCGCACAAAAGCATTTGAATCGATTATTAAGGGACTCGATATCCCTCAGTCGAATGTTCCGGAATCGTTCCATGTTCTTACAAAAGAACTGAACGCACTCGGTCTTTCGATAGATTTTATTAGTTGATGTTTTAACGATATTTATGGAGGAATTACATCTAGTAGATTTTTCAGGTTTGCGGATTAGGCTGGCGTCGCCGGAAGATATCATTAAATGGTCAAAAGGTGAAGTAACCAAACCGGAAACCATCAACTATAGAACTTTTCGACCGGAAAAGGACGGACTGTTTGATGAGCGGATATTTGGCCCGACGAAAGATTATGAATGTTATTGTGGAAAATATAAAAGGATAAGATATAAGGGAATTATCTGTGATCGCTGCGGCGTCGAAGTCACAACTTCCGTAGTTCGCCGTGAACGCATGGGCCACATCAAACTCGCCTGTCCGATCGCCCATATATGGTATTTTAAAGGATCAAACTCGCCTTTGAGCATAGTGCTCGATATTCCTATTCAGGCGCTGGAAAGAATCATCTATTATGCTCTCTATTTAGTACTAGAAGTCGATAAAAATCAGCAGAAAAAAGACTTCGAAGTACTCGAAAAACTAAAAAAAGAAGATCTTGATGCTTTGGAAAAAATTAACGAAACAAATAAGGACAAACTGAGGAATGATTTCGCCAAACAAAAAAAAGATCTGGAAAAGAGAATACCGAATCCGGAACAGCGCGAAATCGCACAGCAGGAGCTTGACCTTAAAGAAAGAGAACATTTCCGCCAACTTTCAGATTCATATGTTGAAGCAAAGTCGCAGAAAAGCGCCTTCTATGACAGAAATATAAAAATCATAAAATCGCTTCAGGCGAATGACACTTTGGAAGAAGACGACTACCTATTCCTAAGAGAAAAAGGCGCCGACTCGAGCATGAAGGTCGGTATGGGATCGGAAATATTATATGAAATACTGACAAATCTGGATCTTGAAAAACTTTATTCAGAAGTATTAAATGAATTAACCAAAGCCAAAGGAGAAAGACGCAATAAGCTCTTGAAGAAAACAAGAGTTATTGAATCTTTAACAAAAAGCAAGATCTCGCCTTCCTGGATGCTTATGACGGTATTGCCGGTAATACCACCTGATCTTAGACCGGTGGTACAACTACCCGGTGGAAAATTCGCAACATCGGATTTGAACGATCTGTACCGGAGAGTCATAAACCGCAATATCCGTTTAAAACAACTTATTGATCTCGGCGCACCTGAAATCATTCTCAGAAACGAAAAAAGAATGCTTCAGGAAGCGGTAGATTCGCTCCTCGATCTTCAGAAATCAAGAGGCCGCTCACGCACTCAGGGCGCAGCATCTAAAGTTTTGAAATCGTTATCTGACATTCTCCGCGGCAAACAGGGTCGCTTCCGACAAAACTTACTCGGTAAACGGGTGGATTATTCAGGCCGCTCGACAATTATTGTCGGACCGGAGCTAAAAATCAACCAGTGTGGTATCCCGAAAGAAATGGCACTGGAACTTTTCAAACCGCATCTTTTGCATGAAATAATTATCCGTGGTTTGGCTCCAAACTTAAAAAGCGCCAAGAATTACCTTGAACAAAAAGATCCGATCGTCTATGATATTTTGGAAGAAATTATCAAAGACCATCCGGTATTACTAAACCGTGCCCCAACCTTACATAAACTATCTATTTTGGCTTTCTACCCGGTTCTTACCGATTCGTACGCCATAAGACTTCACCCAACAGTCTGTGCCGGATATAACGCCGATTTTGACGGTGACGCGATGGGTGTGTTCCTACCATTGTCTAAAAACGCAATCGACGAGGTAAGCGCACGCATGTTGCCTTACAACAACCTGCTCAAACCGGCAGATGGTTCGCCAATCGTGGTTCCGAACAAAGAAATGGCACTGGGAATTTATTATCTTACAACCATCGACAATGCCTATGCGAATGCCAAGGATGAAGAACTGAAATGGTTCGGAAGTGAAAACGAAGCCATCTCATTCTATAACCTGCAGAAAATAAAACTTCGCCAGCCGATAATGGTCAGAGTCGACGGTACAACATTAAAAACAACCGTCGGACGCATCATGTTCAATGAACAGCTGCCGAAGGAATTAAGATTCATCAACCAGGATATTAAACAGTCAGGCATAAAAAGTCTCGTCGTAAAAGCAATTAAACTTTTCGATGATAACAAAAAAGTAGGTGAGTTGATCGATAAGATCAAAGAGCTTGGCTTCTCAAGCGCCACCCTTGCCGGCGGACTTTCGTTCTCTATCTTCGATTGTGTGACTGTCGAGGAAAAGGACACGATAGTTGGTGAAACAGAAAAGGAAATTGAAAAAATCGAACAGAATTATAATCAGGGTCTTCTGACACTTGAGGAAAAAAAGAGATACGCCAATAATCTCTGGATCGAGACCACTGAAAAGTTAGCCGACCTTACATGGAATGCGATCGATGAGGAAAATCCGGTTAAACTAAGTATTAAATCGGAAGGACCGCGCGCATCCCGCGAGCAGCTGAAGCAGATTTCGGCCATCAAAGGACTCGTCGTTGATCCGCTTGGTAAAATCATCGAAGTGCCTACGAAATCGAATTATCGTGAAGGACTATCAATTTTTGAATACGTTATATCAGCCCGTGGCGCACGTAAGGGTCTTACCGATTCGGCCTTAAAAACAGCCGACGCCGGATATCTTACCAGAAGACTCGTTGACACTGCTCACGACATGATTGTCCGTATGGAAGATTGTGGCACAACCGAAGGCCTTACTATTCTAGCCAGCGAAGAGCGCGGTGAAAAAATAAAAGAAAGAAGTCGTGGCCGGTTCGTGATCAAAGATGTTGTCGATGCTCATAAAAAGACGATCATCAAGTCTGGAGAGCTTATCGACGAAAAAAACCTTGAACTACTCGCGACACATGAAATAAAAAGCATCACTGTCCGCTCGGCACTAACCTGCCATGCGAGATACGGTATCTGCCAGAAATGTTACGGACTCGATCTGTCGACCAACAGAATTGTCGATATCGGCGTTCCGGTCGGCGTAATCGCCGCCCAGTCGGTCGGAGAACCAGGAACACAGCTCACAATGCGTGTCCGCCATTTCGGTGGTATCGTTATTTCCGACGTTACCCAGGGATTACCGAGAGTCGAGGAACTATTTGAAACAAGAACACCAAAAATCGTTTCGCCGATAGCAGAAACCAGTGGTAAGGTAAGTATTAAGGAAGACACGGAAAAAGATGTTTATATCGTAAAAATCACTCCTTCAAACAGCAACGAGCAGGAGGAAGAATTTATGATTCCGATGTCACAGAAGCTTAAAGTACAGGACGGCGATCTAGTCGCAACCGGTACCGCCCTTTCCGAAGGTTATCTGAACGTGCGCGACATTCTTTCCATCAAAGGTCTGCGCCATGCACAGCAGTACCTTCTTGACGAAGTACAGAAAGTGTACGAATCACAAGGTATCGCCATCCATGACAAACACTTTGAGGTCATAATAAGAAAAATGAGCGACAAAGTCATAATCGATGATGAAGGAGATACCTCGTTCATAAAAGACGAAGTGGTTTCGAAGGTTCGCTTTGAGGAAGAGAATAAAAAAATATTGGCCCAAGGTGGAAAGCCGGCAAGCGGAAGAATTTCGATACTCGGAATTACAAGAGCCGCTATTTATACGGATTCTTGGTTGTCTGCTGCATCGTTTGAACAAACAACCGGTGTCTTAAGTGCGGCAGCAATAAAGGGTCAGGTAGATTACTTGTTAGGTCTGAAAGAAAATGTTATAATAGGCAGACTAATTCCTGTAAATCAAGAATTAATGGATAAATATTACACTAAATTTTTAAGCAAATATGCCCACAATCAACCAGCTAATCAAGTACAGGCGGAAAAAGCGAACTAAAAAATCGCGTGCCGCGAGTTTGAAAGTTAGTTTCAATTCGATTAAGCGTCGCTATGTCGGAACAAATAATCCGATGAAAAGAGGTGTTTGTACGGTGGTACGCACCATGACGCCCAAAAAACCAAACTCTGCTTTGCGGAAAGTGGCAAGAGTCAGACTTTCCAATAAACAGGAAATCACCGCGTATATCCAGGGTATCGGCCACAATCTTGCCGAACACTCGATCGTCATGGTCCGCGGCGGCCGTGTAAAAGATTTACCAGGTGTTAAATATCATATTGTACGAGGTAAGTTTGATACCGCGGGTGTTGCAAATAGAACAACCTCACGGTCAAAATACGGCGCCAAGTTTGAAACAAAAAAACCAGCCGCTTAATAATTTCAATCAATAAAGATGCCACGACATCCATACAAAAAAAGAACAGTGAGTAGCGACGCTGTTTTTGACAGCTTTGAAATCGCTAAATTTATAAACTACATCATGATTGACGGCAAAAAAAGTGTCGCCCGTGCGATCATGTATGAAATTATGGGTGAACTGGAAAAAAAGCAAAAGGAAGAGGGATTGAAAATACTCCACAAAGCAATTGCCAATGTTTCCCCGAGTGTCGAGGTTAAACCGCGACGCTTAGGCGGCGCCTCTTACCTTGTTCCAACCGAAGTAAGAAAAGAGCGGAAGCTTTATCTGGCAGTTAACTGGATAATCGAAGCCGCAAAAGCCAAACCAAATAAAGAATTCAGATCATTTAAAAATAAACTGCTTACTGAAATTCTTGACGCTGCCAATAATCAGGGTGCAGCGGTAGCAAAAAAAGCCCAGGGCGAAAAACTCGCCGAGGCAAATAAAGCGTTTGCCCATTTAAAGTGGTAATATTCTTCTATGGCACAACAACATCTCATAACCAAAAACCGTATTGTACCTTTGGATAAAATCCGAAACGTGGGCATTATCGCCCATATCGATTCCGGTAAAACAACAACAACTGAGCGCATTCTTTTTTATACCGGACGCTCCTACAAGATCGGAGATATCGACGATGGAAATACCCAAATGGACTGGATGCCCCAGGAGCGGGAACGCGGCATAACTATAGTTTCCGCAGCAACCACTACTTTCTGGAAAGGTGTACGCATAAACATCATCGACACCCCAGGCCATGTAGACTTTACTGCCGAAGTTGAACGCTCCCTTAGAGTTTTAGACGGAGGCGTTGTTGTATTTGACGCAGAAGAAGGAGTCCAGAGCCAATCAGAAACTGTTTGGCGCCAAGCCGATAAATATAACGTGCCACGTATTTGTTTTATTAATAAAATGGATAAGCTTGGAGCCGATTTCAACGCAACTTTTGAAGAAATCCGCGACCGTTTAGGCGCACATCCTGTTGCGATGGTCTACCCGATTGGTAAAGAATCCGAATTTAAGGGAGTAATAGATCTTCTTACCCGAGAAGTCCTTCTATGGGATCAGGATCCGGAAGGAATCAAATATACAATCAGTAAAGATATTCCGGAAGATCTCAAGACAGAGGTTGAAACCGCAAGGGCGAAACTGATCGAAAAGGTGGCAGAAACCGACGATGCGATGCTCGACAAATATCTTAACGCTCAAGAAATAAGCGTAGAAGAAATAAAAGCTGCTCTTCGCAAAGCTTCTATCGCCTATAAACTTGTACCTGTTTACTGTGGTACGTCGCTTAGGAATAAAGGCGTGCAGCCGGTACTCGACGCAATCGTCGACTACCTCCCCTCACCGCAAGATCTGAAAATAGTAACCGGTCTCAAGCCGGGAACCGAAGAAAAAGCAACCCGAACACTAACATCGGAAGAAAAATTTTCGGCGCTTTCATTCAAGATTCAGCTTGATCCTCATGTCGGAAAACTTACTTATACCAGGATCTATTCCGGTACGCTCGAATCGGGTTCTTATGTTTATAACGTAAACAAAGGCAAAAAAGAACGTGTCAGCCGTATTCTTCTTATGCACGCCAACCAGCGCGAGGAAATAGATAAAGCCTATGCCGGAGAAATCGTCGCTTTGGTCGGACCTAAGGAATCGAAAACCGGTGATACGCTCGCCGATGAAAACAGCCCGATACTTTTGGAACAGATCACATTCCCGGAACCGGTCATTTCTTTGGCAATTGAGCCAAAAACAAAGGCAGACCAGGAAAAATTATCCTACACTCTGCAAAGACTTTCCGAGGAAGACCCGACATTCAGGGTGAAGGTCAACCACGAAACAGCTCAGACGATTATGTCTGGTATGGGAGAACTACATCTTGAAATTCTCGTTGACCGTATGAAGCGGGAGATGGGAATGGAAGTTAATGTCGGTAAACCGCAAGTAGCGTATAAAGAATCCATAACAAAAGATGCCGAAGGTGAAGGAAAATATATCAAACAGACAGGTGGACACGGTCAGTATGGTCATTGTCTGATCAGAATAAAACCAAGAGCTCGCGGAGAAGGTTTTTCTTATGTTAACGCTATAAAAGGTGGTGCCATTCCGGCCGAATTTGTCCCTTCTATAGAAAAAGGTATCATCGAAGCAATGGAAAAGGGTATTCTGCTTGGATATCCTATGGTCGACGTTGAAGTAACGGTATATGACGGAAGCTACCACGATGTCGATTCATCCGATATCGCATTCAAAATCGCCGGATCCATGGCTCTTCAGGATGCTTGTAAAAGTGCGGGAATGGTGCTTCTTGAACCGATCATGAAGCTTGAAGTAACTGTTCCTGACAATTTTATGGGTGTCGTAATCGGAGATGTTTCAAGCCGCCGCGGGAAAATACTGGCAACCGACAAGCGCGGACGGGCAACAGTAATTAAAGCTTATGCCCCCTTGGCCGAACTTTCCGGATATGTGACGGTACTTCGTTCCCTTACAGAAGGGCGCGGTATCGCATACATGGAACCTTCTCATTACGAAGAGGTGCCCCAGAACATAGTAAAACAGATGTCCGAAAAATAACCGGTTATGAAAACGCTTGTTATTTCCGACAGCCATCTTAATCTGCCTTTTGAGGAAAAAAAATTCCGGTTTCTGGAGTCTATCATACGTGGCAGCGATAAAGTAATAATCAATGGTGATTTCTGGGAAGGTTTCCGGATCTCCTTCGATCAATTTCTGGATTCTCCCTATAAACACTTATTTCCTTTGCTTAAGGCTCGAAACACGGTTTATATTTTCGGAAACCATGACCAGGAAGATTTTTTCGATGATAGAGCGACGCTTTTCGCCGACCACA
Organism: uncultured Gammaproteobacteria bacterium; assembly: GCA_964476135.1. Taxonomy (GTDB): domain Bacteria; phylum Patescibacteriota; class Microgenomatia; order UBA1406; family GWC2-37-13; genus CAYYYG01. The sequence continues at coordinate 24,239 of CAYYYG010000008.1, forward strand.
TTGCCGAATCTTACACAATGCAGGTAAACGGATCCAAATTGATCTTCAAACACGGCGACCAGTATGCGCTCATTATAAACAATAAATGCAAGCCGCCACTTAAAGGTCACCGCCGGGTGCTCAGTAATATGATGAACGAAGCCGAAAAAATAATCGTCCGCAAACTCGGTAAAAAAGCAATGCGCCAGGTACACGGTCGCTACAATACGATCATCAAGAAAAAAATCCGTAAAGAACTTAAAGATGGCGAAATTTTAGTCTGCGGTCATACGCATATGGCCGAGTTTAATCCGAAGGAAAAATTCATAAATTCCGGACTTATAAAACACGGTTTAGGACAATACCTGATCGTCGAGAATACCACAATAACACCTAAGGAAGCCTGGTACGACTGAACCTCATACTGCCTGTTCTTCTTTATATTTAATGACCGTGAGGATCTGGGAGTTGGGTATGTATATCAAATTTCCGGAGCTGTCTCTTAAGATCGTCAGCCTTAAGGTTATCTTATCAACGGTCCCCTCATGGATACCAATCTTGACCTTATCTCCAATATTAAACTGATCTTCAATAATTATAAAAAACCCGGCGAGGAAATCCTTAACTAATGTCTGGGATCCAAGTGATAAAGCCAACCCGACGATTCCGGCACCTGCAAGTATCGGACGGATATCAATACCGTAATTGGAAAGTATTATAAGTAAGGCAACAATAATAAAAACACCATCCGAAATATTCTTAAGCAGCGATCTTATAGTTCGTGTTTTTGATATGAGATGACCGCCTGATGCGTGCTTCTTGAAACTGTGAAATGCGAGGTCGATAAATTTTTTTATGAGAGTCGACAATATAAGCCCGGCGACAAAAACAGCCAAAGCATAAAAAAATCTGACGACTTCGCCGCTTGTTAAATAAGATAAAATCATGTTTTTGTAATATAGAACTTGCTTAACGGGCACTGGCCATGGTCATGCGGCCGTGCCGGACAGTATTTCCGTCCGTAATCTATAAGCCGGAAAGAAAAGTCTACCCATTCTATTTCCGGAACTATTTTCATAAGATCCTGTTCTATTTTCACCGGATCCTCCTCACGCGTTAATCCTAAAAGATTAGCGAGACGGCGCACATGTGTATCTACCGGAATACCGGCTACGATCCCGTGCGCACCATAAAGGACGATATTTGCCGTTTTCCTTGCGACTCCCGGCAGCTCAAGCATCTCATCCATGGTTTTTGGAATTTGGCCGCGATGCTTATTCTTAATTATTTTCGCCGTGGCCAAGATGTTTTTCGCCTTATTGCGGTAAAAATTGATAGAGGAGATATCGGCTTCAAAGACAGCCGGATCGGCACTAATATACGATTCCAGATTTGGATATTTCTTAAAAAGCTTCTCTGTAGTTTTATTTACGGCTTTATCGGTACACATTGCAGAAAGAATAACAGCAACAAGAAGCTCAAAGCTGCTTGAATAAACAAGCGCTGTTTTAGCTTCAGGAAATAATTTTTTCAGTATAGTAATAATTTCGTTGATATTTTTATTTGATGACATATTGGGCAACAAACTAACATTTATTTTTATCGCAGCATACAGGGCACGTTTCCCACATAATTTTATCATTGGAAAATGCCGTATAAGCCTTGCCGAACGGCAATAACGTCAGGAAAAACCTGAAATCCAAATATTTTCGCATATACCAACCCCACATTCCCGTAAGCTTAACCGCGCGACTCACATATGCCGCCCATCCGGGTCCGACCGGTACCGCATAAACCGGTTCTTTCTGATTGTAAGGAACAATATTCTTATTCTGCAATCTGGCGCCAATATGATACGCGACATAATCTCCATCCTGTAGCGCCGACTGCGCCATGCCCGTATGCGATGTTGCGGCGCAGTCTCCAACCACATACACTCCTTCCATTCCCCTCGCCTGCAGATGTTCATCTACTAGTACCCGTCCGCCTTTATCGAAATTAAATCCGGAAACGGCACTCAAGAAACGATTGGGTTTTACTCCTGCACACCAGATTAACGTTTTAGTTTTCATTTCCATATCCTTAAGAAATACCGTCTCCACTTCTTCACGCATCACCCGGCGGTTAAAAAAAATGTTCACCCCCAAACTTTGCAGTCTGGCTCTTATACTCTCGGAAATATTCTCAGGAAAAGATGCCATAAGTCGGCTGCCTGAGTGGATAAGGTCGATCGTTACAAACGAGGGATCAATGTTGTGTTTTTTTGCAAGGGCCCGAGCATAGACTGCCAGTTCACCGGCGGCCTCAACGCCGGTTGCTCCCCCACCGACAATCACGATATGAGCACTACAGTTTTTTTCTTCTTTTGCAGCATTTTTACATGAAAGAAATATATCATGGAGATGGTCCTTCAAGGCTAGTACGCTTTTTATCGAACTGATCGAATAAGACAGCTCGGCAAGACCCGGAGTGTCGTAATAATCTATCTCTGCTCCAAGCCCTAAAATTAGCGAGTCGTAATTATATTTATTGCCCGATTCTCCAGTCAGAACCTTATTGTTCAGATCGACTGATAATATCCGGTCGGTCACTAAATTTACGAACGAATTTTTGAAAATATCCTGAAGCGGCACACATACCTCAAGGGGCGTACGGCCTGTTAAAACTCTATAGAGTCTTGCATGGTATTCAAAGTGCGGCTTGTCGGAAATCAGAATAATCTTTACATCGTGCAATCGAAGCCTGTTTAGTTCATAAGCCGCCTTTACACCTCCGAATCCCCCGCCGACAATACAAATCGTATGCATTAATAACATTATACATTAACGCTGCCGTTGAATGCGCTCTCCGTATCAGGTAAAATACTGTTATGAAGGCCTATTTCACTGCATCCATCGCCGCAAAAGAAAAATACGTTGCTAATTACGGCAAAATCATCGAAATACTCAAAAACCGAAAGCACACCGTAATCTCAGATCACATCATGAACACGACGCCTGAGGATATTCAGATGGTAAATCGTGAAGAGAGGCTAAAATTTCATAAAAAAATCGAAAAGTGGATTCAATCATGTGATTTTCTGATCGCGGAAACTTCATTTCCCAGCATTAGCGTGGGTTATGAAATTTCCCTGGCCCTCAGAATGGGTAAACCGGTACTTATTTTATATAGCGAAGGCGACGCACCCTCACTTCTAGCCCACCATAACGATGATAAGCTCGTCTGCGAGCACTATACACCATCAACTCTTCGCCAAATAATCGAAGAGTTCACCCAATACATAGAAGGAAAAATGGATCTGAGGTTTACATTCTTTATAACTCCAGATATCGTCCAGTACCTCGATCATATTTCCCGCAAACACAAGCTTCCGAAGTCGGTATATCTTCGCAACTTAATAAAAGAAGATATGCGCGAAAAAGGATACCGGTGAATTATTCCGCCAAAGATATTACAATAAAGCTGGCATGAAAAAAACTAAGAAACCGGTCGCCCAGCCTAAAAATTTCCTTACCGATCCGATAAAACATAAATGGATCATACTCGCCGCTGCATTCATCTCCTATATATTGATATTACCCAACGAATTCACGTTAATAGATGACTACGGCACATTCGTCACCAACCCGCTAATCCAGGATTTCTGGAAAAGTATCGCCGACTTACGCGTCCAAACAATTCTCTATACAATTTTTTACCATCTTTTCGGCATAACAGCTATTCCGCATCACATTATGTCCTTATCTCTCCATCTCGGGAATAGCTACCTTTTTTACATTATTTTTTCCCAGCTTTTCGGCTTGCCGATTGCCTTTATCGCCGCACTGTTATTCGCCGTTCATCCGGTAAACAGCGAGGCAGTCGCCTGGATCAGCGGCAACCCATATCTTTTCAATGCAATGATTTATAACTTAACCTTATATTACTTCATCCGCTACCGCATAACCGGAAAGAGATCTTATTTATATAAATCAATCGGTTTCTTTTGCGCTGCAACGATTTTTTTCCGCACTGTCTGGCTGCTGATTCTGCCATTAATACTTGCAGTTGTAGACCAGTTTTTCATCAGAAAAAAACTCGAGCTTCTCAAATCTGCCATAATCCTGCTTTATGCAGTACCGATCACGCTTTATATTCTCTTATCAATGAGCGGCCAGGTTAGTGAAAGACTCGCTACACGGGAGGCAGCCTCTCCCCTTAATCAGCAGCTGCTAAAACCCATGGTGGAGGGCATTCCCTACACGATTGCAACCATGTCCAAGCTGTACATATATCCGGACAATCTCATGATATATTACGATGGCAACCCTATAACGAAAACTTACTATATAGGGATGTACATTGTTGCCGCACTATATATTGCGCTCACGCTCATCCTTCTCAGAATCAGAAGAGTGATGGGGGGGATCATGATCATGCTTGTCTTCGTGCTTGCTCCTACCATGGCTCCGATTAAACTCGTATGGTTTATGTCGGAAAGATATCTGTATTATGGCACCGGGTTCTTTACGCTCGCCCTCGCACTTATCATGGGCCCGCTACTTGAATCGAAAAAGTATAAAAAGGCGGCAATCTTTGCAGTTGCGGCACTGATGATTACATATACCGTAAGGACTATTATAAGAGTCACCGATTACCGGAATACCGAAACCATTGCTAAGGCAACTGTTGCAACATCACCGCTCGGTCTGAGAGGTCATGACGATTTAGCCAACAGTTACCTTATAAAAAATGATTATAAAACCGCGATGCCGATCTACCACACTTCGCTGACGCTTGTGCCCGACGCCAATACTCCGGTAAGCAACCTTGGACTGATTTATCTACAGTTCGGCTTACCCGAAAGTCCCAAATTTGACCCGCCACGCGACAACCGGAGCTCGGATGCGCTCTTTCATCTGGGTGAAAGCTATTACCGTAAAAACGTATTGACGAATGCCGCCTTCTACCTGTATCAGTCATACCGAAACGACAATAACAATACCAAAACTATTTATCTTCTGGCAGAAACCAGCCTCAAAGCGCAGAATTACCCCCAGGCAGAAAAACTATACCGATTACTGATCGAAAAGGCCGGCATGGATATAAAAATATTCAACAAACTCGCCTATACGGCAAGCTGGCAGGGAAAATACGATCAGGCACATTCTTATTTACAGCAGGCGCTTAATTTAGATCCAAACGATAAAGAAACTCTTTCGAACATGCTGGAGCTGCAGAAGCTTGTGGAAAAAAATAAAAAAAATCTTGGGCCGTCACTAAGATGATTCTTGAATTAGGCGGGGAAGTTCTTTTATCTGCAAACCTATTACACTGTCGCGATCACCATCGATCTTAATTAAATACTGCCCGAGAATCGGGTGTTCGGTTTTGAATCCACCGGCGGCATTCATAACCGACCCCTCCCGCACAACCTTCTCGATAATTTCTTCAGGGATATGCCGGAAATATACCAGTGCACGGGTAACCGATTCTGAACTTTTTTTGGAAACAGAGTTGTAGACAACTACCGCATTGACTGTTTCCGCAGGATATTTACTATAACTCCTTAAAAATTCCCGGGCTTGGTCTTCCGATTCGGGTTTTTCCCGAAGTTGCCTATTGCATATGACTACCTGATCAGCTGTTATCAGTATGGATTCTTCTGACAACCTGGGTCTTAAAGCCTCCGATTTAGCACGTGCCAAAAAGAGCGGCAGGTGATAATAGTCATCGGAACGGATCGATTTCTCATCGATATCAGCAGTCATTACCTCAAATTTGTATCCAGCCTGTTCCATTACCATCCGACGGCCAACCGATGCGGAGCCAAGTATCAGCTTCATAATTATTTAAGAGGGTGTGATATTTTCTGACCTTCAACAACTACCCACATAGTCCCCTCGGCGCGCAAAGGTGCCGGGAGTATGAATACATGCTCTTTGGATTTACCCGATCCGCTTGAAGAAAATATCGGCAAAGTGTCTCCGTTTTTATCCTGATATTCAAGATACGCTTTTACCGGCGTATCGGTCGTAAACTCGATTTTTGTTATCCCCTGCTCCGTTTCCGCAGTCTGCCAGTTACTTATTTTATATGAAGGCGAGGCCTGGCTCATGCGTGACCCAGTTATAAATCGGTTGCCGATCACAAACGCACTAATACCAGTAACTGCACCGATTATAAGGAGCTTCATTCCGTGCTTTGCTGTGTCCTGAATGGATATGCCAAATAGGAACATGACAGCTGCAACAGCCATAAACCCTGTAATACCTCCCAGCGTTATAAAAAGCCAGATTAGTTGAGTAATGGACATATAAGTCGATTATATACTTTTTCAAAAATATAAGTTATCATTTTTTATGCCGACCCAAAAATCTACGATCCGGATAAATTTATTATATTTGATATTACTCGTATTTCCACTTATATTCTTATTCAACCGTGCCTGGCAGAGCTTTAGGATCTCAATGGCCGAACCCGTAAGTGACAAGGGCGATTGGTATGTTGTCTGCAGTTATACCGGATGTCGCACTTATGAAAAAAGACTTCTGCAGAAAACTCCCGAATTCGATAATTATCCCTTTGATTATTCCGAAAAATTCTACAATGATTCGGCGGAGGCGAAACGAATTGCCAGCTCGGAAAGAGGTCTTGCTGTTTTCTTTGGTATCCTGGGAGGAATATACCTGTGGCTGCTTGCATCGATCTATTTAAACAACTACATCATTTTCGACGGCAAATCAATAACAGTCCAAACCAGCAGATTTCCTGTTTCAAGATATTACGGATCTTACTTAAAAAACAGCCACCTTAACGGCACGATTTTTCTTGAAAACATAACAGCGATCAATATAACAACGACAACACCGTTAATACCGGATCGTAAAAATCTGCAGGAGATAAACTGGCGCGACATAGTAAAAATACAGTCTGGCAGCGACTCAATCGGTATTCCCCTATTCATTTTTCCTGGTTTCAAAAAAATACTGCTTGAAATTCATAGGAAGAAACCGGGCATTATAGTCGAATATTACAAAAATACCTTTACAGATAACATTAGATCGCAGACCGGCTGATCTAGCCTGCGTTAAGCTTATATATTTCTGATAATATCGTATATGCCATTAATAAGAGGCCCGCAATTATAACTGCCGACCCGGAGATAAATACCACCCCACCAATGATCTGGTCGTATTCTAACAGTCCGGTTTGGCTTAGTATCCAGTTCCAATCGTGTATTCCTCCCCCTATTAAGTCGAGCAGCATTGTGCGGGCGTCTTTTATATAAATACTGACATTAATTGCGCTCTCACCCGTCCAGAACAATGCAAATGCTTCCCCCATTCGCGAATGCTTTCTAAAAAAATAAATAAAAAATACAAAGGGAACAATAAGCTGTAACACTGATCCGGCGATCATATGGAGAAACATTCCCCCAAATGAAAATACCGCATGTCCCGCTTCATGGATAAGCAGGTTTACACCATCCAGTAATATCCAAGTTGAATGTGTGAATATTAAATTATATGCCCAGTAACATAATAATAAAAAGAATAAGGTTTCAAAAAATACAATTACCCAAGATGGCTCATTTTCGGGTAGCCAATTATCCATACTATATGATACCGGTTTTTACGGTCTGATTTGATAAAATATATAAGACAAAAAAAGGCTTGGGCTAAATAACGATGTTGGGGATTATTTTAGGTTCTTAAGATAGAAAAAGCATAGAAGCAACTGTGAAAAGAAAAATCATGGTGATTGAGATAAGTACCACCATTGCCAGGCCTTTAGGTAGATTTTTAGGGAGC
>CAYYYG010000009.1:0-31387 GCA_964476135.1 uncultured Gammaproteobacteria bacterium
ATGCGCATCGTGCAAACACGTATACCCTATTATCGGTAACCAATATATGTTTTCAGAAACTGGCACAAGTTATCCTCTTAGTAACTCTCTGGATCGACTCAAATTTCGGTTTAAACAATATGCTGAATTTTACGATTTACTGGTACGCATCTGTAGTCCGATATACTTTAATGATGGAATAAAAAAATTTATTAAACAATACATTAAGGAAGGCAGTGTAGCAATAAATCTTGGCAGTGGAAATACTAATTACGATAATATTTCTAACATAGATATAATTCCCTACCCCAACGTAAATCTTGTATGCGATATCCAACGTGTACCTATTAAGTCGAATAGTGTAGATGTACTGATAAATAGTGCTGTGCTCGAACATGTTTGCAGTGATACAAAAATAGTCACAGAAATGCGTAGAATATTGAAAAAAGGAGGAGTCCTCTATTGTCTTTATCCATTTATTCAGGGCTATCACGCTTCACCCGGTGATTACACCAGAAGAACACAGGACGGAATAAAAGAACTATTTAAAGAGTTCGAGATTGTCGAACTTCGCAATTTTGGAGGTCCAACTTCCGGATTACTCTGGATTTTTCAAGAATGGATCGCGATAGCATTTTCGTTTGGCATACAACCTCTCCACGACATTGTCTACCTCATCGTAATGCTTATCACCTTCCCTATTAAGTATTTAGATATAATACTGATCCACAACAAATACGCGAAATATATCTCGTCTGGTTTTATCTTTGTCGGCAAAAAAAAATAATTTATGGACATAAAATTTAATGCGCCTACCACTGTCGGGAAAGAAATAATATATATAAAAGATGCCATACGCCGCGGAAAAATATCTGGCAACGGCCACTATACTGATAAATGTGAGACTTTTCTTGAAAAAAAATTCAAGGTTCCAAAAGTACTTCTTACGACCTCATGTACACACGCTCTTGAAATGGCAGCATTACTCCTTGATATAAAAAGTAACGATGAAATAATTTTGCCGTCATTTACATTTTCTTCAACAGTAAACGCCTTTTTACTCAGAGGAGCAAAACCGATTTTTATAGACATTCGTCCGGATACCCTGAACATAGATGAGTGTAAAATCGAAAAAAAAATCACCAGTAGAACAAAAGCTCTGGTTCTTATCCACTACGCAGGTGTCGCTTGCAACATGGGTCCAATACTAAAGATATCAAAAAAATATAATATCCCTATCGTCGAAGACTCTGCTCAGGCCATGAACGCAAAATATCATAGTTCATACCTCGGGACTCAGGGAATGCTGGGGGCGTTTAGTTTTCACGAAACAAAAAACTTTTATTGCGGAGAGGGCGGTGCAATACTCATAAATGATACCCGACTGGTCGAAAAAGCTGAGATACTAAGAGAAAAAGGCACAAATAGAAGTAAATTTTTTAGGGGTGGCACTAACCAATACGAGTGGGTGGGATTAGGCTCAAGTTATATAATGTCCGAACTGTTAGCTGCATTCCTATATGCTCAGCTAGAAAATCTCGAGAACACTCAAATTAAAAGACAACAAAAATATGAATTTTATTTACGTTCTTTACATATGCTTGAACAAAGAGGCGTTCTGAGGCTGCCAAAGCGCCCAAAGTACTCCACGCCAAATTACCATACATTTTATTTATTACTTAACTCGCATGCCGAGCGCGAAGCGCTTAAGCAGCATCTAAACAAGAGGGGAATCATGGCTATCATCCATTATGTTCCTTTGCACTCTTCGGCTATGGGACTATCGCTCAACTACACAGCGGAAGATCTGCCAATCACCGAAGAGATGAGTAAAAAAATTTTGCGACTTCCTCTATATAATGATTTATCTGAATATCAACAGAATTACATAGTAAATCAGATATCGAATTTTTTTAAATAGAAATGGACATATCTGTAGTGTCGCCTGTATATAATAGCGAAGACTCTCTCAACCAACTATATCAACGTCTGACAAAAACCCTGCATGCCTTAGGAACGGAGTATGAGATTGTATTAGTCAACGACGGGAGTCAGGATAGATCATGGAAGTTAATCTTGGATATTGCAAAAAAAGACCATCGAGTGAAAGGCGTAAACCTATCAAAAAATTTCGGCCAGCATAATGCTATATCTGCGGGTTTAGAATTTGCAGTCGGAGAATGGGTCGTCGTAATGGATTGCGATTTGCAAGATTTGCCGGAAGAGATTCCGAAGTTATTCCGCGAAGCCAAAAATAAATACGATGTAGTGTTGGCTAGGCGAACATATAGGAATGACACACTTATCAAGCGGCTTTTTTCTTACTTATTCTATCTAATATTTGACTATTTCACCGACAGAGCTACCGATAGCTCTATTGCAAACTTTGGGATATATAACCAATTAGTAATCAAAAATTATAGACAACTAAAAGAACACAGTATATTTTTTCCAACATCAATAAGCTGGCTCGGTTTCAGCCGGGGGTATGTTGATGTAACTCACGGAAAACGTCTGCATGGAAAAAGTACTTATAATTTTTATAAGCTCTTCAGACTGGGTAGCAACGTGATCATCTCCTTTTCAAACAAACCTCTTTTACTTTTCGTACATATAGGTTTTGGATTATCTGTGTTATCTTTCCTTTATGTTATATATATTGTGGTTAAATATTTTGTTTGGAAAATACCAATTCTGGGGTGGGCAAGTGTTATTTCTTCGATATTCTTTTTAGGGGGCATGATTTTGGCGGGTATTGGGATACTCGGATTGTATATAGATAAAATTTATGATGAAGTCAAAAACAGGCCAAAATATATCGTTAAAGAGGCCGTTAACACAAACTAACGTAGTATTATTCGCGAACCAGGACAACGGTTATAATATCACGAAATATCTGTTTGAACAGGCTGACACTAATATAAAAACTGTAGTTGTCTATCCCAATACCCGAGGCCAGTGGTGGAAGTCGGTGCTGGATTTCGCAAAAAAAAATAATTTAGAATACATAGTCTATAAATCAGATGTCAAACTACTTAATACCCTAAATAAACATAAATACGATTTCTTGATTTCTGCAAATTGGAGACATAAGATTTCTGTAGAAGTGCTTAAACTGGCAAAGATTGGTAATGTGAATATGCATAATAGCTTATTACCAAAATATGCCGGGGTGTACGCAACTTCCTGGCCAATATATCACAATGAAAAAAAAGCGGGAGTAACTTTACATTGGATGTCGGAAAAACTGGACAGAGGCGATATAATTTTTCAAAAAAGATTTTCGATTGCGCCATGGCACACATGTGAAGATTTATGGAAAATTACCAACCGTCACACTTTTCAAATGTTTAAGCAAATGTGGAAGATAAGGTCTAAATGGCGCTCCATAAGCCATCCACAAAAAGGTAAATTTATTTACTATTCTAGTAAAGACTTTATAAAAAATAATCTTGTGGATATTAATAAGAATGTCAAAATAGCGGACTTTATCAATTATCTTAGAGCAAAATCATTCAGTCGTTATAATAATGCATACTATATTGACTCTATTACTAAGAAGAAAATTTACATTTCTATAAATCTACACCCGTAATCAATATGCGATTTAAGCTATTTTTCGCGATTTCACTACTATTTATTCTTTTTTTTATTTTTTTTACACCTGTCTACGAACAAAATGACGACTTCATAATGACATCAATGATCAATGGCAGCTACACAGGCAGTCCAACACCATATGTAATCTTCATAAACATAATTTACAGCAAAATGCTTGTATATTTGTACTCTTTTTTTCCTGATATCAACTGGTATAGTGGCATCTTTTATATTATTGCTATCCTCTCATATTTTACTCTGATCTCCATGATGCTTGCAATTAAAAACAGAGCACTGGCAGGAGCCATAATTCTTGCAGAAAATATCTTTTTTATATTGTTCTTACTACAGCTCCAATTTACGACTATAGCTACCATAGCGGCAACAGCCGGCATTATGCTAGCCATGTATATAACAACATATTACGATAGTTATAAAAATAGATCATACTATATCATGGCCTTCATTTTACTTTTATTAAGTTCATTGATCAGAGACTCATCGTTCTATCTTGTACTAATTTTATCTTTACCCACTATGTTATTTCTGATCATGAAAAAAAAGAAAAATAACAAGTACTTCCTCAGTTTCTGTGTTCTGCTTTTTACGGCTTTTTTTCTAGCAAAAATCATCCATTTTAACTCCTACCAATCGAACAAGGACTGGAAAAATTTCATGGAATTTCAAAAATGGCGATCGCAGTTTCATATATACGAACTCTATGACTACGATACTAACCGTTCAGTGTACAGTAATATCGGCTGGAGCAAGAATGATTATATGATGTTTCGTACCTGGTTTTATAATGACAAAAATTTATTTACTACCAATAAGATTAAATATCTGATATCAAAAATAAAATACTCGAGCCCAAATAAAGAAATACTGCACGGAACTATGAAAAGGCTTATGAGTAACATACGATCAACGTTTTATTTCCTGACTTTATATTGCCTGTTTCTTATTATTACTTGGCGATTTATGAATAAATCTCATACTAGTATATCAGCGATAACCAACATGATCGCTGTTTCGATATATGTATATTTTTCTTATCTCGGTTGGTTCCCGGAAAGAGTGTCTTTTTCGGTCATATTTTGCCTGTTTAACTTACATGCGTTAAATATTCTCAGTAATAACAGTGTTTCGTTTTCTAAACAAAATATGTCGAATACTATACTTTTATCGATTTATTTTCTTGTCTGTCTGTCCATATTCCCTACATTTGTCCAACTTAACAAAGTAAATAAATTAAAAATATCGACTCTAAATAAAATATTCGATGAATTACCATCAAAAAATTCGATAATCATAGTTTGGGAAAAAGCACTTCCTTTAGAATGGACATATGTATTTGACGACTTTAAGAAAAAAAGAGCTATAAATATTGCCGGAATGGGATGGAGTCAGCGTACCCCAACTGACAGTAGTTTACTAGAAAAATTTTCCGTAAAAGAACCTCCGCTCGATTACTTTCAAAAAAATGATATATACATCGCGGCTAACCCAAGATATAAGTCTCTGCTCAGTCAGTATATGCTTGACCATTATGATAAAAAAGTGTCATATGAAGTGATCGGAGATTTCAACAAATACGGCTACCCCACACAAGTCTTGAAGGTGTCCATAAGCGATGATGGTGTTAAAAAAAATTAATTTGCAGAAGGACAATTCTTTATTTATAGAACAGGCTCATATATGTAGAACGGTATATTCTTTGAATATTTATACAGTACTACTCTATCGCTTCTTCTGTAATTTTTTTCTATCAGTTTTAAATAGTTACCCAGTCTCTCATATTTATTGGTCTGCATGCAGCAATCGAAATGATCGAGAATAATCATTTTAAATTTTCTGTTCCTTATTAAATTTGCGTATTCTTCGGAAATCGAAATATTATCTATGAGAGGACTAAAATTTCCGGCATCTCCCATAACCTCCTGTATCGCATTGATATTGGCATGCTCATCTTTACCGGCAAGGAATGCTAAATAAGAATGCGATGGAATAAACACAGCGCCCTTTGTGTTGCGTATTCTCTCGATGAGATTTCTCTCGGTAACTGAGGCTATGTTGCTTGGAATATAATCCTGCGGCTGGTAAAGAAAAATCGCAAATTGGAATATTAACAGCATTACCACACATGCTCTCTTATAAATATCCTCTATATTAGACCCGTTAAAATTGTTGAAAATAATTTTATCGGCCGCAATGCCAGCCGTAATAGAAACAAAAGCATAAATCGGCAGCAAAGTATTTACCTGGCCTCCTAAGTTTAATCTCCCCATCCAGGAAAGGAGACAAATAATAATAGCCATATACGAGTAGAATTTTCTTTCCGGAAAAATATTCCTTTTTCTCAAACCATATACTGTCAGTACGCATAAAATCAGAATATTTGCCGCTATGTCGTAGGCCCAGTACCCAAATATCATATGATTGGCGATTATATGATTACTGGCACTCTTAAAAACAAATATATGAAACCACCCCTGTGAATATTGGTTCAATAATACATACCATACTGCTCCCAGAAGATAAACAACTAAATAGACCCATAGGTATCTCCTTTTGAAAATCAAAATATAGGCAGTAACTCCAAATGCAACGAATAATCCTGTCTGTTTGGTATATATAGACAGAACTAAGAGTGCCGCAGATATAAAATAATGAAGGTATCTCCGTCCGTTTTTAAGTGCGTATAAAGAACCCAGAATAAGCAGGACAAATAGTGAATCCACTCTTGCCGCCGTCATATAGCCGTTCGTAAGTTGGTAAGTACCAACATAACACGCAGCCGAAAATAATGCAGCTTTCATGGATCCAGTTTCGCGAAAAACCCAGCGAAATATCAGAATGACGCTTAAGATGGTTGCCGCTAATGACACGGCTCTTAAAATCGAAATATCTATCCGCCCCATAAATAATGCGACGACTGAGGTTATATAAAAGTAAAGAGGCGGATATATTTGCGGTATATATCTGAATGTAGGTTTAGTGTAAATCTGTGCTCCTGAAAGTATTCTAGATACGATTTCTACCCCGCCGCCCTCAAGTTCGACAAGCTCAAAGGGATAATTCAGCCGGAAATAGGTAACGTATAGAAAGACGCATATGAAATAAACCGACAGAATGACCAATGCATGCTGATTTATCGTAATCAGCTTATTCAAAAAATTTCTTATAATCTTATAAATTCGACTACGATTATTCATACCATTAAAAGGCGTTTAATATTTTCGGACATCAGTTTGTTTGGTATACTTCATATTAAAGAAAGTGATTAAAATCTTCCGTAAAGCGCTGTTTTGTAAATACAATATCATAATTCTTCTCTCATGTTTGATAAAAATCAGACATATCCCCTCGAATCACTTCCCGCTTAATGATGGCGGAATGTTCTACTCAATGATCGGCGATCTCATCGACAACAGTTATTTTATACCAAAAATAATCTCTTACAATCAGGCGGGAATACCATTCACCTACCCGCCTTTTTCATTTTACTCCGCTGCCGTCCTAGAAAAATTTGCCGGTATCTCAAGGATAGATTTGATAATGTTTATACCGGGAATCGTGTCTATAGCAACTACTCTAGTCATTTATAAATTGGCGCTCAAAATTTCCAAATCGGATTTTGCGGCTTTTACCGCGGCCGGAATACATGCTGTCTGGCCGGCCGCTTACACCTGGATTATAATGGGCGGCGGATTAAGCAGGTCCTTCGGACAATTTTTCGCTCTCTGTGCAATTTTCTACTGCATCGAATACGTCAGCAACAATAAACGGATATCGATATTAAAATACGGCGTCTTTTTGTCACTGACTATCCTTTCCCACCCCGAATGGACATCGTTTGCCGCTTATACCAGCTTCCTGATAATTTTCTTAGGAATTAGAAAACCGAATGTAATACTTGCCTTTGTTGCGCAGACTGCGCTGATAGTCTTCTTATCGACATCGGTCTGGTGGATTCAGATTGTTATAAATAATAATTTTCATAGCCTGATCAATGCGGTACATGCAGGAAGATCGGACTCGATAAATTTCGGAATCTTATTTTCCAACCATATAGAAATAATTATTTTCCTGATGATTATACTAACAGCACCTCGCCGCAAGGCTAAATATTTATTTCGCAAAGAAGAAGTGTTTCTTTTTACCTGGATAATTATTGGCATATTCCTAAGACTGAGAAGTTCGACGACTCATTTAGTTATTCCTCTTTCACTTCTTACCGGACATTTTCTAAATGAAATCAGATTGAAGCTTAATACACATATCCAGAATTATCCTGGTGAGGCAGGTCGGCATGGCGCCAAAATATTAGCTATAGCACTTACTGTCATCATGCTTGCATATATCTTTATCAGCAGCCAAAATTTCCCCGAACGCCTTAATTCACTGTCGAACGATAATATAGACGCAATGTCTTGGATCGAAAAAAATACCGGTTCCTCGGCTATGTTTGTGATAATGAATGAGGAAGATAGATGGTGGCTCGACAAGACTTCAGAATGGTTTCCCGCAATAACCAAAAGAAAAAATGTCATACTGGTTCAGGGCTACGAGTGGCTTCCACACAGCATCTATATAAACCAAGGAAACGGATTTTATATGGCTAAATCCTGTTTTTGGGAAGGGATAGATTGCCTGGAAGATCGTTTCGGAGAATTGGCAATCAGCTTCGACCACATATATCTGGAAGAAAACACCACTGGTCTTAACTCGCAGTTTGCTGACAGTCTGTCAAATTCGAAGCGATATCAAAAAATATATGAAAAAAATTACATCTCCATATGGAAGTCGATAACTAGTCCTCCTTCAGCCGTTTTGCCGCCGTTATAAAAAATTCTGAGTCAGGAAAATATTTCAATCCTTTTTCTGTCAAAAAAACCCGCGCTTCTTTGGATTTACCCTGATTTTCCAATAGTGCCACATATCTTTCGAAAGCATATTTCCACTTCCCGGCCACGGTAGACTTATGATAGTAATTTATCGCACCTTGAGGATCGCCTTCCTTTTCCGCAACTATGCCCAAATTACTCCAGTAAATCGGGTTTTCCGGCTGCAGTTTAGCTGCAGTTTCAAAATGTTTTTTCGCTTCTGTAATCTTTCCCCGGTTCAATAGTTCCGCGGCGTAGTTATTCTGCAATGGCCCCGAATCCGGAGAAACAGAAATATCGTGTGAATACAATCTCATCGGGTCGGACCAGTCCTGCACTCTTACATAAGTTCTGGCAGCCAGTAAAACAACAAGCACTGCGCCGATTAAAACTAACCGATTCTGCCTGATTGAGGTTAGATATAGGATGCTTCCGAACATGCCAAGCAGACCGGCCATCGTCACGTAAAACCAGCGGTCGGCAACTGTGAAGTCGAGCGGGATAAGATGTATATGCATCGATAAACCGGTCAAAAACCACATTAAAAAAAATACATACACACGGCCCGCAGGATATTTACCTTGAAACCAGCGATGCAAGACTTCCTTTTTAAAAGATTTTCTTTTGAGATAAATTATTAGAGGAAAAATAATAACAAATCCTAATACCGAGATCAAAAATATTGTTAATAAAAGAACTTCGCTGTACGCGAATCGCCTGATTGTCCATTGCTGTAAAAAAGCCAGCTCATTCGGATAAAAAAATGTTTTCAGATAATAACCAACAACATAAGGAACATGAAGTAATCTCTCTCCGATTGCGAGTTTTCCAATAGGCGCATTGCTCGATATAAGACAAATTTTTGCTAAACCGCATCTTAAATAAATGTAAATACCTATGGCCGACATAAGAGCCGCGTACATAATTTTGTTACTAGTCTTGCTACCTCGATCGAATAAATTGATAAATAAATATACTATCGGTGCAAATATAACTGCCGATTCTTTACTAAGCAGCGCGGCTAAAAATAACAAGAATATATATACGGGTTTATATACATTTTTAGAGCTGTCGGAAATAAGAAGAAGCATCATGAAACCGAATAAAAACATAAGAATATCCTGCAGATTGGCGATATAAGAAACTGTTTCCGCATTCATCGGATGGAGCAAAAAAATGAGAGAAAATAAAATCGCGGTAATATTTGATCTCATAAGCCTGTGAAAAAATATATATACTAAAAAACTATTTATCACATGCAGTAATATCTGAATCAGGTGGTAAAATCTGGCGTCAACTCCAAAAACAACCGAGATTAAAGTATAAAATATCATCATCATCGGTCTGTAATACATACCCTGCAGATAATCACCATATCCCAGATCAAAAGTGCCCCCTTTAAAAAGCGATGGTATGTTGTAAATACTGTTTATATATCGGTTTGCTACTATTTGTCCAAGATCGTCCGCGATAAATTCACCGTTTAGCAACTGCGCGTACACCATCAAGGAAAAAAGCACCATAACAATAAATACTGTTACGGAATTGCCCTTGACAACTAGTTTTAGCTGTTTTAGTATTGAATTAATAATCATTTATCAATTGTATCATCCGAAAATATGGAAAAAATATCCGCATTTATCTCGAAAAATCGGAGCCATCTGTTGAGTGCAGGTATGCTGCTTTCGATATTATTACTTCCTGTCGCCTCACATGCTCAGCAGGTCGCCAACGCCGATCTTTCGGTCAATCTAGGATGGTCAATTCCTAGTCTTGGTGGAATTTTAACCTTTATCATTCGTCTATTTTTCGTCATCGCCGGTTTAGCAGCTCTTTTCTTTCTTCTTCTCGGAGCACTCGCTTGGGTTACCTCGGGCGGTAGTAAAGACGCAGTTGAAGGAGCACAGAAAAAGATCATCGCCGCGGTTATCGGTGTAGTTCTCATCGTAGTCGTCTTGAGTATTATTGTTACTCTCGAACAAATCGTTTTCCGTTGCGCCATCTGTTTCGGAATCTCATGTGAAGTCACTATTCCGAGCATAATCGATCCGGCAAACGGAGCAACAGGTGCTAAGTGTTAATTTTGAAATAACAAAAACCCCGCCAAATTCACGGCGGGGTTTTTTTGTAAAATAGGATTTGACAGATGCCCTTATAACTCTATAGAATAATTACAATAATGTTTATTCCTACCGTATTAGCCCAAGTCCAAGACTGGAACGATGCCGCTCCTGGTTGTATAGTAGACGGCGTTCCGACCCTTAGATGTTTTGAAGCGGTCTTTAGCAACATACTCTTTATGTCTGGCACCCTCATAGTTCTTGTTCTTTTTATAATGTTATTTACGGGCGGATTCAGCTATCTCACTTCCTTCGGAAATCCGGAAAAAATGAAGAAGGCCCAAAGCACCCTTATGTATGCGGCAATCGGATTCGTATTATTTATAAGCACGTTCCTTGTTTTGAAAGTGGTGGATTACCTTTTCCTCGGCAACTGCGGAAAAATATTTCAACTCTCGCTTGAAGCTAATAATGACCTCGTCCCCTGTCCGTAAGATTTTATGGAGTCGGAGAAAGAAAAATAACTTTCACACCTTTATCTTCGGGAATTGGAGACTTCAGTGACTCTTTTTCACTAAAAAAAGAATAAAGCACAACTAATACCAACGCAATTCCGACTACTATTAACAACGATCCGATTATTTTCATCATATGTTTATTTTTTCCTTAATTACAAACTGGGGACGTTTCTGGACTTCGTTATAAATTTTCCCTATATACTCACCGATAATACCAATCGATATCAGCTGCACACCTCCAAGAAACATTATCCCCACGAATAACGCCGTCCATCCGGTAACCCAATCATGCGGAAAAAAAGGCGGATTGAGTAATCTGCCGATAATTGCGTAAATAATGCCTAAGAAACCTAAGAAAGCGGCAAAAAATCCAAGATAAGTAGCAATGCGTAGCGGCTTGGTCGAAAATGAGGTTATACCGTCGAGTGCAAAATTTACCATCTTGGATAAGCTATAATGCGTTTTTCCCTTGTGACGACGCTCGCGATCAAATAAAACAATTGCTGATTTATAACCGCTCCACACCACAAGACCGCGTAAAAATCTGGACCTTTCGGGAAGATCATTTAAGAATCGAACAACTTCCTTGTCGAGAAGTCTGAAATCCCCCACTTGCTGCGGGATAGGAACGTCAGACATATAAGCAATAAAGCTATAAAAAACCGAAGCTGACCACTTCTTAAACCACCCGTCCCCTTCCCTTTTTTTTCTTTGCGCATATACGATTTGAGCACCCGCTTCCCACTCGCTTACCATTTTTGGGATAATTTCGGGAGGATCCTGTAGATCGGCATCTATACTGACTACACAATCTCCCTTGGCATACATATATCCGGCCGATAGTGCCGCCTGGTGTCCGAAATTGCGATTGAAAGATAAATATTTAATCTCGGGTGTTTTGTCGCAGTAGCGGCGTATTTCCTTAACGGTACGATCTTTAGAACCGTCATCGGCGAAAATTATTTCAAAACTGTACTTTTTGATCACGGGGAGCAGGCGCTCCAAAAGGGGCTGGATGTTATGCTCTTCGTTATAAACGGGAATAACAACAGAGAGTAGAAAAGATGACATAGCCTTTGTTGCGGAGCCAGGAGTTGAACCTGGTCTAGAAGATTATGAGCCTTCTGTGCAACCGTACACTACCCCGCAAGGTATCAAGATTATAGTGGAATGACGATCTGAAGTCAATTCTTAGAACAGGACATCAATCCATTCCTTATATACGGGAACAGTAGGCTTAATATATACGGTTGGGGTGGGTGTCACCGTGGGTACCATTATGACAATTTCATTCGGTTGTGAAAGATTTAGCTTGTTGCGAATGGTCTTTTCCAACTCGTTTGGGTCTTTCTCTTTAAGCACCTGTGTCTTTAGGGTACGATTGCGCTTATCTTCTTCTTTATATCGATCCGCATAATCTTTATGATAAGAAAGATTTTTATAGTATCCAACAAGATTCCTTGTCAAGGAGGTGATAAAAAAAATAAACAGTATCAGAAGCACGATCGAACGGAGCTTTGACATACTACGAAAAAGTATAGCATTAAATACATCAGATATTCTGCAAAGCTTTCATTATTCTTGAAGGATCGGCTTTTTGCCTCAACTCCTTCATACAAATTCCTATGATATTTTTGGGGCTTTTCTGATAAAGATCAAGGTTTGCGTCGATAATTTTACGAATTTCTTTTAATAATTCATCATCCGATATCTCCGCCGGCAAATACGATGCGACAATATCTTTTTTTGCGGATTCGGATTGCACCAGATCTTCTCGACTACCTTTCTTAAAAGCCACGATCGATTCCTCAATCTCCTTAACCTGTTTTCTAAGAAGCGCCACGACTTCTTCGTCACTTAATGCGGTTTTCTTGTCTATTTCTTTGTTTTTTATTTGTGCTAAAATATATCTTAAAGTTTCCAGGCGACTTTGATCTTTACTCTTCATTGCTTTTATAAGATCCGACTGTATATTTTGTGTTATCATTTCTTGATTATACCCAATGAAAAAGAAAAATAATAGAGACCTATTTGATACACTAACCACATTCCAGAAGACAATTCTTTCCCGTAAACCTCCCATTTCGCAAATGCTTGAGGAGGTACGGATGATGCGTTTTAAGATACGACCGCTTTCAGGCGAAATTACAAAGCTCAATTTCAAAAATGATCAATTTATAGAAATGCTTTGGGGTTTAGGAAAACTGGATGAATTTTTTCAGAAGCACATAAATGATTTCGACGAGAAAGATAAAGTAATATTTTTCCGAATATTCGATGACCTCCATCGCAAATTCCAGGATAGATTCAGTAAGCTACAGATCGCCAAAAACTCACCCGGCCCCGGTGAAATGAGCGGTTTTGAAATGGAAATTTTTAAGGAAAGAACCAGCATTAAAAATTAATCCGTGCAAATGAAAAAGTTTCCCTTAATTATTGATGTCGAAACCAAATTTACATTCCGTGAATTCAGCGAACCGAGGCAGTTGGGCATATCGGTCGCGGTCGTATATGATTATGCTTCGCAGCAAGCATACTCTTTTTTTGAACAAGAAATAAACAAAATGTTTCCTTATATGGAAAATGCTTCGTATGTCATCGGCTACAACATAAACAGTTTCGATATGCAGGTCATTCAAGGGTATTATCCGGGCAATGTCAGCCAGTTTTTAACATTCGATATTCTAGATGATATTAAGGAAAAAATAGGTCGAAGGTTAGCTCTTAACGACGTCATATTCGCCACTTTGGGAGAAAAAAAAACCGGTCACGGACTCATGGCTATCGATTATTATAAGGAAAAAAAATTTGAGGAGTTGAAAAAGTACTGCACCGACGATGTTTTACTCACAAAAAAACTGTTCGATTACGGTGTTGAAAAAGGTGAAATTAATTACCTTGACGAGGTAGGGAAACAAACAATAAGGGTAAACTGGAAAAAATATATCGAAGACGGAGGTAAAAACGAAATCACTTTAACCCTCCCATTCTGAAAACCTGATAAAATTATCACAGATTTATTGCTATGATCTGCTAAAATAATATTTTCGCTTCTGACATTATTACCTAGTTTATATATACAGTATGACTGATCTGTTCTTGGGAAATAAATGGAAAAATTCTATTGACGTGCGTGATTTTGTATACAGTAATCGCACCTACTTTGACGGGGAACCAATTTTTCTCACAAAAGCATCAAAAAAAACAAACAGCCTCTGGAATACCTGTAAACGACTTCTTAAGAAAGAGAGAGAAAACGGCGGGGTTCTTGCGATTGACACAACTAGAGTTTCTACAATCACGAGCCACAAGCCCGGCTTCATCAATAAAAAAAATGAAGTGATCGTCGGGTTGCAGACCGATAAACCACTTAAGCGTGCCATCAAACCTCTCGGTGGCATAAGAGTCGTTGAGAAAGCGTGCCTGGAGCATAATACCAAAGTCGATCCGAAAATTTCGGAAATATTTTACCGCTACCGCAAAACACATAACGACGGTGTGTTTGACGCCTATACACAGGAGATGCGAGTCTGCCGCTCAACCGGACTATTGACCGGACTGCCTGACAACTACGCCCGCGGTCGTATAATCGGCGATTACCGGCGCGTTGCGCTTTACGGTACGGAAAAACTCATAAACTCAAAACAGAGTGACCTCCAGACAATCGACGGCCCGATGACTGATGAAAAAATACGTTTGCGGGAAGAGATAAATGAGCAGATTAAAGCTTTAAAGGCGATGCATGAAATGGCGCTCGGATATGGATTCGATATTTCCAAGCCCGCAACAAATGCCAAGGAAGCTGTGCAATGGACATATTTCGGGTATCTGGCTGCCCTTAAGGAACATGATGGCGCAGCAATGAGCCTTGGACAGGTAAGCAATTTCTTTGATATTTTTATCGAAGCCGATATAAAAAATGACCGGCTGACCGAAATGGAGGCACAGGAGCTTGTCGACCAGTTCGTAATTAAGCTTCGACTCATCCGCCACTTAAGAATGAGCGAATACGATGCTCTGTTTGCCGGTGACCCAACCTGGCTTACCGAATCGCTTGGAGGGGTCTGGATGGATGGAAAACATAAAGTAACGAAAACAACCTATCGCTTTTTACAGACTCTATATAATCTTGGGCCGGCACCCGAACCTAATCTCACCGTACTATGGTCACAACATCTTCCTGATGCTTTCAAAAAATTCTGCGCCAAGATTTCGATCGATACGTCATCGATACAGTTTGAAAATGACGATCTCATGCGCTCCGTTTCATGCGATGACGACTATGGCATAAGCTGCTGCGTGTCGCAGTTGAAGCTCGGTCGCCAGATGCAGTTTTTCGGCGCTCGCTGTAATCTTGCTAAAACACTTTTATTGGCATTAAACGAAGGCCGCGATGAAGTTAGCGGGAAACAAATTGTACGGAGTGTTCCGAAAATATCCAGTGATTTACTTGATTACGAGGAAGTGTCCGAATTATTCCGCAAAACAATGGTTGAGGTGGCAAGAATGTATACGAATACGATGAACGTTATTCACTATATGCATGATAAATACTATTATGAAAGAACCCAAATGGCACTTATGGACAGCGAACCGGAAAGAGTGATGGCCTTCGGGGCAGCCGGACTGTCGGTAGTTGCAGATTCGCTTTCGGCGATACGCTTTGCTAAGGTAAGGGCGATAAGAGATGAGCGGGGCATAACAACTAAATTTGAGATTGAGGGCGAATTCCCAAAATACGGCAACGATGACGATCAAGTTGATTCAATCGCCCAGGAGACTGTTTCCTTCTTCCGTAAGGAGCTGGAAAAACACCACATATACAAGAACGCAAAACCAACGCTTTCCATTCTTACGATAACATCCAATGTGGTTTATGGCAAAAAAACCGGAGCCACGCCGGACGGCCGACTGGCCGGGGAGCCGTTTGCGCCGGGCGCCAATCCAATGCATGGACGCGATCTGTCGGGAGCAATCGCCTCACTGAATTCAGTCGCCAAGCTCCGATACGAAGACTGCCGTGACGGTATTTCCAACACCTTCACCATCGTTCCTCATGCGCTTGGGGCGGATGACTCGGAACAGAAAGAAAATCTGGTATCTCTTCTTGACGGATATTTTTCCAAAAAAGCACACCATCTGAACGTAAATGTTCTTCGCCGCGATACAATGCTTAGGGCGATGGAGCACCCTGAGGAATACCCTCAATTAACAATTCGCGTCTCCGGATATGCTGTTCACTTCGTGAAGCTATCAAGAGAGCAGCAGCAAGAAGTTCTCGCACGGACTTTTTTCGAGTCATTGTAACGACATGCTAAAAGTTCATTCGATCGAAACATTCGGCACGCATGAAGGTCCGGGAATACGGATGGTCATTTTTTTGCAGGGTTGTCTACTCCGCTGTCTCTATTGTCATAATCCGGATACTTGGGATACGGAGGGAGGAATGGAATATAACAATGACTCACTCGTGGAAAAAGCGAAACACATGCTTCCATATTTCAAAAACAAAGGTGGCGTAACAGTCTCGGGCGGCGAACCGCTTCTTCAGAGGAAAAACTTAATCGGTTTATTTAAGGAACTAAAGAAATTGAATATTCATACAGCAATCGATACCAATGGATTCATCCTTGACCAGGATACAAAATCGCTTCTTGAGTTTACCGACCTTGTGCTGCTCGACGTAAAACATATCGACCCGAGAGTACACCTTAAGCTGACCTCAGCAGCCCTTGCCCCGGTGCTTGCTTTTGCCGACTACTGCCTTAAAATAAATAAACCGGTTTGGTTAAGATACGTCCTTGTTCCCGGTTATACCGATCAGGAAGAAGCGCTTCATAAATGGGGCAAACATTTCAGCCGGTTTTCGAATATAGAGAGGGTTGAGATTTTGCCCTACCATACATTTGGAGTCCATAAATATGAAAATCTTAATATTGCATACAAATTAAAAGGAGTGCCGCCGCCAACTCAGAAACAGATTATATCGGCGCAAAACATATTATTACTAAATTTCAAAAAAGTCTATGTCAGATAAATCACTTTTTCACTCACTATTTTACCCAAAATCAATTGCGATCATCGGAGCCTCAACCCGTATAGGAAGTGTGGGTAACGATGTTCTCAAAAATGTGCTGGAGCAAAAGTTCGCCGGTTCTGTTTATCCAGTCAATCCGAAAGCAGACAAACTCTACGGAATCCCCTGTTACAAAGACATAAACGACATTGCGGGAGAAATAGATTTGGCGATTATCGTCGTTCCGGCCGCGCTGGTGCCGGATGTTCTGGTCAAAGCTGGCAAAAAGAAAGTAAAAAGCGCAATCGTTATCTCGGCCGGATTTAAGGAGTCGGGCCCTGCCGGACAAGAACTTGAAAAACAAATACAAAAAATCGCCGAAGAATTCGGTATCGTACTTATAGGTCCAAACTGCCTTGGATTGTTAAATCCGGAAATACATCTGAATGCTTCGTTCGCTCAACTTATGCCTGCGCCCGGTTCGATTGCCTTCATCTCACAAAGTGGAGCGCTTTGTACTTCGGTACTCGACTATGCCCGCGGACTTGGGATCGGATTCTCCAAATTCGTCAGTATCGGCAATAAAGCCTGCACCAATGAAATCGATCTTATTACATATCTTGCCGACGATCCGCAAACAAAAGTTATCATGATGTATGAGGAACAGCTTTCCGACGCGACAAGATTTATAAAAACCGTCCGAGCTTTAACTACGAGGCCAGGCGGTAAGCCGGTAATATCGCTAAAATCCGGCCGGACAAGTGTCGGGGCCTCGGCATCGGCCTCCCACACGGGAGCACTGGGCGGGGACGATGCGATGGTCGAGGCGGTTTTCCGCAAGGCAGGAGTAACGCGCGCCTATTCTATCGAAGAACTTTTCGACTATGCAATAACATTCGTAAATAATCCTCTCCCCAAGGGTAACCGATTCGCAATCATAACAAACGCCGGCGGACCGGGTGTAATTACAACCGATGAAGCAGCCTTTTGCGGGTTGGAGCTTGCAAAATTGTCCGACAAAACCACTGCCGAGCTGAAAAAAGTTCTGCCGGCGGCCGCAAACACACATAACCCGATTGATGTCTTGGGAGATGCCAATGCCAAAAGATATTCGATCGCGCTTGAAAACGTCTGCGCAGATCCCAATGTGGACATGGTAATAGTCATCCTCACTCCCCAAACAATGACCGAAGTTGAGGCGACGGCCCGCGAAATCGTACGGATAAAAAGCGCGCATAATAAGCCGATCGTTGCAAGCTTTATGGGAATGGATACCGTTGGCGAAGGGGTCAGACTGCTGCAAAAAGGTAACGTGGCAACAATCTCTTTTCCCGAGTACGCAGCGCGCTCCTTAAGTGTTCTTGCTCACTTTGCCTTGCGCACCCGTCTGCCATTCAGCGCTACCCTATTACCAAAAGGCACCGACAGTAAAAAAGCATCGAAGGCAATCCTAACAAATGTCGAAAATAAAACGGTTAACATGCCCCCCTCCGATGTGAAGACTGTTCTTGAAGCTTACGGACTACCGTTTCTCAAAGAACAAACCGTACGAACAAAAAATGAGGCGGAAAAAGCAGCGAGCCTGTTTGGAAATCGAGTAGTTCTAAAGGTGATCTCGCCCGACATTGTACACAAAAGCGATGTTGGAGGTGTCGTACTCGATGTCGAACCGAAAAATATCGGAGAATCATACGACAAAATGATGGCAACTCTTTCTAAAAAAGCCCCTAATGCAAAAATAGAAGGAGTATTAATCGTTGAAATGGCGCCCCGCGGCGGTCTTGAATTTATAGTCGGAGGCAAGCGCGATGAAACTCTCGATGTTGCAACTATTATGGTTGGAATGGGAGGAGTATACGTAGAGATATACAAAGACGTTTCATTTGGCGTCGTACCGCTAACCCGCTATGCAGCGGAGATGGTTATAGGACGGACTAAAGCTAGTAAAATTCTTGACGGCGTACGCGGTCAGCCACCTCTTGATAAAGAGGCACTTATTGACTCGCTCGGACGTATTTCGGCACTCTTTGAAGATTTTCCGCAGATTAAGGAACTGGATATCAACCCGCTTGTCGTCTATGAAAAGGGAGTTAAAGTCCTTGATGCGAGAATCAAACTTTGATATCGATCAAAAGTGCTGTAACCATAAATTATAAATAACGACTTCGCCAAAGTTGTTATCGGCGCATGTGGCGCCATATTCGGTTTCCTTCCCGCAGTTTGACTGAGTATAAACTCCGGCCTTGAAATAACTGTCTGAAATATTTTTTATCAACGAATACTTGGGTGAAGGGTCGCCGTTATAGAATACATCCACTCGACCGTTTGCGGCAACAAACTTAACTGTAAACCTTTTTCCGAGTGCGTAATTCGGATCGAGTGTCGGTCCTTCGGTGCCGTTTATATCGACAAATAATTTGGGCATCTCCAACCTTATGACAATAACATCGTCCGACGCATCATGAATCTGACCGGCAACAACATGCTTTTTCCCTACCGGATGGGCGGTTATTGCTTCATCTATAAACATAACGTGAGTCCCATAAGTATTGCTCCAGGAAGCGTTTTTAGTCCCACCATCAGTCATTTCCCTAAGCTCCGAGCGGGGATAATTGGAATTATTGGTCGTGACCGGCGACGACGTATGAGCGCGGAATCTAGCACTCATACAATCTGGAGAAAGCATAAACCAGGGATCGATGAAATAAGTTGATAATTCGGGCTGTTTTATTTCTGTGGGCGAACCTGATCCGATAGGTAATGTTAGTTTCCAATTCGACAGATCAAGAAGTTGCGCCGGATAAGCGCAACCTGTAGGTGCGCCGGGGGTCGCAGTCGGAGGTTCGGGTAATGCGATAGTCGCAGTCGGCGGAGCCGCCGGAAAATCTATCGCTCCCTGCTGCTGTGATGTTGCATACGCTGGGGTCGGTGTAGCAGTCGGCGGCGCTCCGAGAGGTAATGTGGGCGTCGGTGCTGGCAATATGGTTGCCGGACGACTCACCGCCAAACCAGCCAATAGGCCGCCCAATAAAATCGCCATCAGCACAATCACAAACATAAGACCGATGCCTTTTTTTCTACCCATATTCTAAACCTAGTTTAGCATACCATGGTACTCATTGTGACAGCAGCTCGAGAAGCTCCTTTTCTTTATTGAGTGTGGGATCTCCGATCGCATTCGCCTCTTCTGTGAAATAGTCTCTGAACTGTGAAATCGCGACTTTATCTTCGGTACTGAGAGTTAGCGGAGTAGAGACGCGCTCCCACTGGCCAAGCTTAACATCACCTACCAGAGGTATTCCAGACTTCTGTAACGAATCGGAAAAATACTGAGGCACCCGGGAAGTCTTTTTTACTTCAATCATATATTTCATTAGGTTGGCATAACGGGTCAGAAGAATTGCTTTTCGTATACCGTTATTCGGATAAGTTTCAATAGTATTTTCGTTCAAATTAACACTCTTTTCGCTCTGATGCTTCTTTCCGGACGTATCGGTATAATCAGTTCTCAATCTGATAGTATTATTCTCACCGATTTTTCCAAGCTTCAAAAGCACGACTCCGCCCTTAGTTTCTCCCCCCTCGCTTGCTGAGGGAAAAAGTGTTCTCACATACATGAGCCGATCAGTCTCTCCCGTATCAGGAGATCCGAAGACACGCTCAATTTTCCATCCTTCCGACAAAAAATTAAGCGAGAGATCAAAAACAAGCGGCGTAACCATGTATTCAAACTCGCGGCTCAGTCTATCCTTAAACTCAGTGCTTGAATGCACCGAATAATAGTTCGCGCCTCTGACCTTACTGATTTTTTCAATAAGCTCGGTATTGAAATCGATGCCGACCCCGATAAATGTTGTATAAATCTTATCAGCCTCAGCATCTGCAATCATCCCAAGTAGAGAACCGGCATCGGTTGAACCCGTATTCGGCATCGCATCTGTTATCAGTATTATTCTGTTTTCATAACCCGGATCCGCCGCATATTTGGAGTCCTTAATAAATCTCTGTCCCATTTGAAATCCGGCTTCATGGTTGGTGCCGCCCCTCTCCCTGATTTCCAATATGTGCTCTTTTATCGCTCCGACATCCATCCGTGAAACTGGCCCAAGTTTTTTCCCCTCATATGCCTGATCATCGAACAAAACTACACCAAATCGATCATCAGGCCTCAATTCATCTATAAGAGCCACGACCGCTTCGTTGGCGATCGTCATTTTCGACTTGTTACTTTCCTCCGGCACTTCGGGATTCACCTGATTTATTCGGTCATAATAATATCTGTCAAATGAGGAACCCATCGATCCTGAGATATCAAGAACAATGAGCAAATTCAATTTTTTTCTTGCAAAGTCTTTTTCTTGGACTCCAGAATTCAAACCTACCGTCATGTAGTATTCGTTATTTTTTGAATATGGATCACGGCTAACCGCATACGAATATGAGGGACAAAACAATTCCTTACACGACTCCTTCCGACCCGTATCGAAAAAATAATCATAATACAAACCTTCATAAGTAATATCAGTCGCCAGCGGCAAATACCCGTTTTTAATATTTTCTCGGAAATTATTTACATCTTTGGCGCCTCCTGTCGAAAAGCCGATATTCGCCTCGGCAGCTGTTTTCATAGAAGCCCCCTGTTGCGTTGCCATCATCGGCGCCGACTTGCCACCTATTCCATAACTGAAAAGGTCATTCTTTACATCTGAGGGATTATACAGCCAGTCGTCTGTTTTGGCTGAAGAAAGATACGGCTTAATCTGGTCAGGGATTTGGCCGGGTTTACCGTATATGGTAAAAATAATCACCAAAATGAGTAGTCCACCGAGCCCGCCTAATGCCAATCTCGATGAAAAAAGATCCATCAGAAACATACCCCACTGCGTCTGTTCATACTTTTTTTTCATTTTATCCGCAAGCTCTTTCTTAAAGCCTGAGGCAGGCTTAAAGTCTGACTTTACATCTGTCAGGAATGACTCAAAATCATCATTATCGATTGGATAGTTTTTCATATTAACGATGTTTATACCGGTGTACACGCCACCAGTTCGCGCAATTTTTTAATCGCTCTTTTTTGGGTAGTTTTTACATAGTTCATGTCACGTCCGAGTTTTGAGGCTATTTCGGGTAAGGTCAGCTTGTCATGCAGTCTCAAATGAATTACTATCCGCTGTTTTTCCGGTAAAAGTTTTATAAGGGGGGTGATTCGCTCTTCCAATGATTTCGATCGGACGTCTGCTGATTGAGTTTCAACGTATGTTGCAAAGTCGTCGATCTCGATATACCTCACGCTCGGCATAGCGTATTTACGCCTAAGGTGCTGCATAAAAACGTTGCGGGCTATGCCATATAAATACGCTCTTATGTTTTCGATATTTTCATTCTGCTTGATTTGTTTAACAAAAGTTAAAAACGTCTCGCTTGTCAGGTCTTCCGCCACTTTACGATCAAGCAGTTTTGCTGCAAAAAAAGCATATATATGCTCCATATGCCGACCATAGGCATCCTCCACGTCGGAAAAAGACATAGAAATTGCTTTACCCATTGCTAAAGAGGTCGTACTCGGTGTACAGTCTTAACGATTTGGGTATAGATCAATTATACCGTGTCGTCAATATTGAAGTATCAGTCTGTTTTTTATATCATACTATGTATGAAGAGTCTGGATATACAGTCTAAAATTACCGGCGAAACTGCTCCACGGATAATTATCGCAAACTCTGGAGAAGAACTTGATGTGGTTGCCGCTGAGATAATTGAAAAACAAATTAGTAATAAACCAGACACTACTCTGACTTTACCAACCGGCGCAACCCCGCTTGGTATGTATGCCAAACTGGTTGAAAAATACAAGAGTGGATTAATAGATTTTAGCCTTTCAACAATTTTTAACCTGGACGAATACTGGCCTATAAAACATACACATCCATCAAGCTACTTCCATTATATGAAAACAAATCTTATAGACCATATAAATGTCCCCAAAGATCACTGGCATATACCAAACGGCGAAGCGATAAGCGCTTTGGACGAATCTATAAGGTACGGCATGAAATTAAGTAAGGCCGATATCGATCTTGCCGTGGTCGGAATCGGACCAGGCACAACCTGCCATATTGGATTTAACGAGAAAGGATCCGATAAAGTATCAGTTACCCGGTACGTACCTCTTGACACACAGACAGTAACCGCCAATTCCCGCTATTTCGATGACAAAAATAAAATGCCAACAGGCGCAATTACCCAAGGGATATCGGATATCCTCAAAGCCAAACGGATAGTGCTTATCGCCAAAGGCAAAACAAAAGCGTGGGGTATCAGAAGGACTCTTAAGGGAGAAGTAAACAGCGATTGTCCGGCAAGTTATTTGCGACTTCATAACAAAGTCACCTTTATTCTTGATCAGGCAGCGGCTTCGGAAATCTAATTATATACACAATTTATGTGTATGTATGGTAAAATAAGATACCGTAATATTTATAACAATAATGCGCAGCCTAGAATTATTGCGCCATTCTTCTCTAATCGAATCCCTCGCTCTGCCGTTCCCTCTAGAATTCACCGACCAGGTATTTACCGGCGGACTCAATAATAATTACGTCTATCAAGGAGAAAACGGAGTATTCCTTCTCAGGGCACCCCGCAGCCGTGGTGAAAGAGAAGATACTGAACAATCGATAAGAGCCGAATACGATGCGTTAGGATTTTTTGACTATGGCGATTTCTGCCTCCGTGACCCGGCAGAACAGGCTTCATTTGCGGAGTGGGCCAAAATAAGAGGCGCCAAATCTTTGGTTCCGGTTGCCGGCAATGATCAATGTCAATTGTATCCTTTCCTATCCGGGCAACCTCTTAATTTATTTGTCGCCGACATGCAATCAAGTCCATCCAAATCAACCGTGGTTGAAAATACTTTGCATGAACTTATGAAAGCGCATGCGAACGGTATAGTATATGGCGATCGGTGGGTGACAAATACCTGGGTCGACTTTGATAACAAGATTACAGAGCTTGACTTTGATATCGAGCTTATCGGCGCACATGACGATATTGCCGCCTTTGAGATGGCACAGGAGCTATACCACCTGATTCATTTTGCCGATAAGTCGCGCCGACAAATGACCGACCAGCTGCTTAAATATGCCAGAAACGGCATATTTTCCGTATATAATGGACCGCTCATGTCGGAGTTTCTCAAAAAACACGCTGAATATTTCGCAAGCTCGGGAAAACCCTACGAACACATAACTCCCCCTTTTATGGAAATCATGGCCTTGGCTGATATAATCGAATAAATATGAAAAAGGCAGTTATATTCGATATGGACGGAGTGATTTCGGATACGCAAAAATTTCATGCACTTGCCGAACACATTCTTCTTAAGGAATTAGGAATCGATATCAGCCCTTCACAAATTACACAAAAATATGCAGGAGTAAACGATGAATCGATGTTTCGGGAAATATTCAAAAACCATAATCAATCAAAATTTAATATAACATCGCTAATTGATAAAAAATGGGCCTTAATGACCGAAATTTCTAAGGACAAAATCAAACCTATTACCGGATCACTCGAACTTATAGACAATCTGCGGAGTAACGGCCACAAACTCGCCCTCGCCTCGGCATCTACTCTTGATTTTATAAACCACGTGCTCATTGAGCTCAAAATAACCGAAAATTTTGCGACGATTGTTTCCGCAACTCAGGTAAAAGAAGGGAAACCGGCGCCGGATGTTTTTATTCTTGCCGCAAAAAATATAGAAATGCCTGCCAAAGAATGCATTGTTATTGAAGATGGTGAAAGTGGTATGTTGGCAGCTAAAAGGGCAAAAATGAAGTGTGTCGGTCTGGTCAAAAATGCACACAATCAAACCCCGGCGGACATCAATGTAACATCCCTTACCCAGCTATCGAGCGACTTCTTGCAATCTTTATAATCAAGCACGGGAAGACTGCTTGCTCTTGCTTACGAATTTTTTAAGCGAGTCGATCTCTTTCTTAAGCTCCGCCATCTTGAGCTCGCGATCGATCATGATTTTGTTGGTTTCTTCGGCTTCTGTCAATTTTTTTGACAATTTGCTCTCCGCTTCTTTTTTATCATGAATATCTATTACCGATATCACCATCCTTACCGGACGATCATCAAGGTACTCTTTTTTGCCGCTCAATAGGAACCAATGATATTCACCCGTCTTAAGCTTAATTCTGCACTCGGCACTGAAGGGAGAGCTATTGGCGAAATTTATATCCAGTAATCTGACGATAATATCGGCATCATCGGGATGGAGCATTTTTTGGAAAACGGCAAATGATGGTTTTATATTGCCGGGAGAATACCCAAGCAATTCATAGAAGCGCATCGACCAGGTTTCCACCCCTCTTTTGATATCGTAATCCCATATCCCTGCACTCGTTCCTTCAAGCGCCAACTTATACAACTCTTTCGATTCAAAAAGTTCCTTCTCCAACTGTCGTCTCTTTTCGATCTCTGCCTGCAGCGAGCTAACCTCCTCCTCAAGTGCGGAGCGAAAATTAATTATCTCCCAGATTTTCTTGGGTCTTTCTCGGGTTTCTTCAGAAAAATCGCTCGCTCTCAGATAATCGGCAATCACGAAACCCATAAGGATCGATAAACCGATACGGACTATCGTATCGGTCAAAATAATATTGAAATATTCCGGTGAGTTGCCAAACACACCCGTCACAAAAACGAAAGCATCGATCATGAATACAAGAAAAAGAAGCAATGTGATCCGCGCCGTCAGCTTCAAAGCTTTTATTTTGCCTATTATCTCCCAAATTATTCCCATCGCGGCTATATCGATTATCATGGCGGTCGTAGACCAAAAATAATTGATAAAATTCTGTGAATTTGCCGGTATGAAAAAATGTCCGTAATCTTCAAAACTAGTTATATAGACAACAAATACCTGAAGAAGCGAGACCCCGATTACGACCTCAAGACCCTTTCTTGCGGCACGTGCTCCATCAAATAGATAAACCAATAACAATATTAAAAGTAGCGGGGTAAAATATGCAGTCGATGAAACAAGGAAATAAAGCCCCCACTGGCTGACGCTTATGGAATATGAGCTTAACGTATGCGTATAAACAACCAAAGCGCCAAGAATCGCATAGAGAGGAATCAGGGTCAGACGCGTTCGAAGCTTGTGTAAAATGACAACTATCAGCCAAAATAATACGGTATGTATTGCAAGAATAATAAACTCCGAACTTATTGAACCGAACATAAAAAAAGTATAATCGATTTTACGACAATCTTCATAATAACTATAAACCTTTCGCAATGGACATAACTAATCTTCAGATCACATCATTACTCACGACTATTATGTATAATTCATTTTTAATTATTCATTCCATAATCCCCCATGTCTGGACTTAAATCGAAAATTACTGGCTTCATCTTACTTTCGGCAGTACTCGTTACCACGTATAGCTTGCTCGGGAAGAAAAACAGCGAAGTGGTGATATATGTGTCTCACGATCAAGACTACTCTCAACCCATACTTGAAAATTTTGAGAAAGAAACCGGCATTACCGTAAAGGCGGTGTACGACACCGAAGCATCAAAAACAGTCGGACTAACTAATAGGCTGATTGCGGAAAAAAATAATCCTCAAGCTGATATATTTTGGAACAATGAAGTCACCCGTACGATACAGCTTAAAAAAGAAGGGGTACTTGATCAATATAAACCAAAAAACTACGACAAACTGGCTTCGGTTTATAGGGATAAGGAGGGATACTGGACCGGATTTGCTGCCCGTGCAAGAGTACTGGTCGTAAACACCAAACAGGTTGATAAAAAAAATATCCCCGATTCGCTCGAAGATCTAACCAATAAAAACTTTACCGGAAAAGTGACAATCGCCGACCCACGATTTGGCACAACCGGCTCCCATATGGCAGCCCTATACACGGTATGGGGAAAAGAAAAATTTGAAAATTTTTTCAGACAACTTAAAAAAAACGGTATCGATATAGCATCAAGTAACGGCCAGACGCGTGACAAGGTAGTGGAAGGCTCCAAATGGATTGGCTTTACCGACACCGATGATGCCAACGACGCTATTATCAACAAAAAACCTATAAGTGCAGTTTATCCGGACCAGCAAAAGGACTCGATCGGAACACTCGTTATTCCAAATACCGTAATGCTGATAAAGGGAGCTAATAACGCTGAGAATGCCAAAAAATTAATAGACTACTTGGTCTCGGAAAATGCGGAATCAAAACTGGCATACGCTAAATCAGCCCAGATGCCGCTTTTACCCAAAGTGGACCGTCCACAAAATATCCCGGCCGTCGAAACCATAAAACCGATTGCGGCTGACTGGGAGAAAATCTATGAAAACCTCAAGCCGGTTATGGAATTTTTTGAAAAGGAAATTCTTGAATAAATCATGCCGTATCTGCTAACCGCCCTTGAGACTAAATCATTAGTGAATTCCCTGATGATTTCTGCAGGTACGGCGACATCTGCTGTATTTATTGCTCTTATCGTCAGTTACGCTTTCTATTTCAAAAACATTAGGGGCATTAAGACACTGAATTTATTACTCTTCGTCCCGCTACTTATACCTCCTTATCTGCATGCCTTTTCCTGGATGCATTTAATACGTTTCTTGGGAGAGCTGAAATTACTCGGACCTTACTCATGCTGCGGCGCCGAGATCCTCAGCTCCATAACAGGTTCTATTTTCATACTAACTTTGAGTTATTTTACGGCTGGCCATCTTATCATTTCCCGCGCGATAAAAAATATCTCCCCGACGTCGATTATATCTGCTTTCCTGGTAAGCAACGAAAAACGCGTACTGAAAAAAGTGATCTTTCCTCAAATATTGCCGGGTATATTGACTGCATGGACAATTACTTTCATACTGTCCTTCATTACCTTCGATGTGCCGGCTTTTCTTGGGGTCAATACCTATGTGACACAGATTTTCAAGTCCTACACGCTTTCTGGCGGCACGACCCGCGCTTATTATCTGAGTTTTCTGCCGGTGATCGTAGTTTTTGCCGGACTATTACTTATGCTTAGACCTACCGGCAGAAGGAAAATTTATAGTTCCCGCACCAGTCAAAAATCGAATATTATTAATAATAATCGTAATACCACCTCGAGAAAAGCACTGATATTGTTTGTGGTCTTATTAATATCAATAAGCACTGTAATTCCGATCGGTGTTTTACTGTATAAAAATTTAACCGAACCCGCGAGCGAATTCAATTTGCTAAGTGAACTGAGTGTCATACAAAATACGCTTTATATTGCCATCGGAGCAAGTTTTCTTACGCTTATGATATCCGGTCTAATCTTTTCCGGTATTTACAAACACAACGTCGGAAGAATTTTAACCCTCTCTCTATTTGCACTTCCTCCGATTACGTTTGCTATTTTATTCATACATATTTTTAACCGTAACTTTCTCGATGTGTTCTACGGCACGCCCCTGGTTCTTGCCTTTGCCTACGCGCTCCGCTTCAGTCCGATCGTCTGCGAACTGTTTTACATAAGAAAAATGTCGCTAAACCCGGAACTCTTCGCTGCGGCGCAGCTGACCGAAAAATCTACAATACGCCGATTTTTTGCGGTAATATTTCCTTTATACCTACCCGCCGTTATCGTCGCATGGATATTATGCATCTGGTTTACCGCAACGGAGCTTCCGATTACGCTTCTTATTCAGCCGCCTGGTTTTCAAACGATCATCACGCGTCTTTTTATAGTATTACATTATGGCGCGGTCGAGCTTATGGCGCCGATGACAACAGCACTTATCGTCATCTCACTCTTACCAATTGCCGGTATTATTTATTACATAAGATTCTCAGAAAAGAATGGACAAAAATAATGCATTTCTGATAGAAAATCTAAAATTACGATTGGGTCAGGAGACAGTATTGGATTCAGTTTCACTCTCGATGTGTGCAGGCGAATTCGTGTCGCTTAAAGGGCCGTCCGGTTGCGGCAAAAGCACTCTGCTCATGGCGCTTGCCGGATTAATCGAGCCTTTGTCGGGTAGAATTACAATAAACGGAATGGTAGCTAATGATCCGAAAATTATTTTACCTCCTCATAAGCGTCGCCTGAATCTGCTTTTTCAAAACTTGGCACTTTGGCCTCATATGACGGGCTATGAACAACTCAAATTCGTTTGGGAATCCAACCGCTCAGGCGACTTGGATAAAAAAATATCATTCTTATGCGGTGAAATCGGACTCCCGGAAAATCTCCTTAACAAATATCCGTATGAACTCTCCCGCGGTCAGGAGCAGCGACTGGCGATCGCACGTACTTTTATCGGCAATCATAAAATCATCCTTCTTGATGAGCCTTTAACAGCGCTTGACGGCAAACTGCGGACAAAATTCATGGAATTTCTTGGCAAAATAAAAAAAACGGCTCAAACTACCGTGGTCATGGTTTCACATGATCTTATGACCGATACCATAAAATACGATCGGGAGTATGTTTATGACAATTTAAGTTTTGTTGCAAAAAAATGAAAAAATACTATCCGTTAATGCTGTTTATCGGAATATTAACCGTAATAAGTTTTTTATCCATATCGAAAAAAAACAGTCCCGATTCGACGGAAAAAATTACCATATCTAATTACAACCCAGATGAATACACTCCGGAAGAACTGAAAAAAATTATTGAAGGCGACGATAAAAAATACGTTGTCATAGACGTTCGCACCCAGCAGGAATACGATTTCGGCCATGTTCCCGGAGCGTTGAGAGCGGATTATCATAATAAAGAATCGCTTACAAAAGCGGCAACCGGCAAAATCCCAATCACCTATGACGGCTTCTCGACCATGCGCGGGCCATATGCCGCCTATTTACTTTATCAAAACGGGCATAGCAGGGTGGGAATTCTACTCGGAGGACTGGCGGCCTGGGCGGAGGATATCGGTAAAATGGAAACAAAAAGCGGAGCCAAAGGCGACGTTTTTCTGCATCCGAAAAATATTTTTCCGGAACGAAAAAAACAGGTTTATCCACCAGGCCAAGGCACAGCCGAATTTACGATTGAGGCGAAAAAATTTACTTTCACACCCAATACTATCAAAGTAAAACACGGACAGGAGGTAATCATCCATCTGAAAAGCACCGACGCCATCCATGGCTTTTCTCTTCCTGAATACGAGATTGAAGAAGAATTGCTTCCAAATATTCAAAAGACCGTATCATTCACGGCAGATAGAAAAGGTAATTTTTCATTCATTACGAATGTAGTTTCGGGGAAAGATTACGCCTCTATGGTCGGAAATATTATCGTGAGATGAATCAATAAGTGGGAGCAGTGACTTAATTATTTTCCGCAAATCCGGTTATACCGGAAAACGAAAAACAATCTCGCACACTGCTCCCGAATATCGGGAAACGGTCTAGCCAAATAAATTGGCAGTTTTTCCTGGAGTTAAAACCCTCCAGGTTCCCCCGATACGCGCGATTTCGATGCGGATGTGATGGTATTTACCATCCATGAAAAGGACAGCTTCGGCATATATCATGCCGTCCTCGCCTCCTCCCATGAAACAAACTGCATGTCCATCTCCACTCGGCATGCGCTCCCAAGGCATAAGGCTTAAGCCAAAGATGCCCCAGTAAGCAGAGACACGATTATCGTATGTAGCCTTAATAGTCCAATGTGCTAGTTCTTCCTTAGTAAGCACGAACACATCTTGCACATCTGGAATTTGCACTTTGTCACTCATTTTTCCCTCCGCAATACAAGCAAAGTCACGGTAAAACGCATGTAATTATACCAAATAGGAGGCTGCCTGCTTTGTGGGTCAGTTCAAGCTCTTTTTTCGTAGTTCTGCAGGAAATATATTATATGGCGCCTTAAGCGTCTGTCGTCTGCTCTTCACAGATAAATTCGTAGGAAAGGGGACGCGGCATATCTTCAAGCTGACGAAGCCACAACTCATATTGTAGTTTTTCTTCCTCAGTCATGCCTTCATAAGGGTCTTTTAGTATACCGAGATGATCTTCCGGGTTATTGTTATATATAGTCACTCTGGTTCTTTCTGCCATAACTTCCCTATATTAATATATTATATTTTTAATGGTAGTAATTTAAATCACATGATTACGTACACAGCATATCCTTAACAGACCGCCTTATCAACCATCCTTATATAACCCATAATATTTTTTTAACATATTAATGCACTTTTATTAACCGAAAAATACTAATATTATCTTGCAATCATTCATAAATGTATGTAAAATATACATACATATCGATCCCTGACAAGATGCTTGTCTTTTGAACGAT
>CAYYYG010000010.1:0-9672 GCA_964476135.1 uncultured Gammaproteobacteria bacterium
CCTATCGTCTCATTGCTGGCGTTGACCGTTTTACCCATATAAAACACATTGAGCGGGTTGTTTGAAATTTGATACCGAGCTTGGTTGGTGGCGTCTTTACTGTAATAAACTATGCGGCAGCGAAGATCTTCGACAAGATCTGATTCATTTACCGTATCGCCTACATAAAGCGCACCATTGAGCGGCAGAGATTCCGCGAGTTCTTTTTTAGCTTTTACAAGATTTTTTTTAGATCCAAATAAAGCCAGATGCTGATTGCCGATTGCAGTGATTATTCCGAATTTTGGGTACATAAAGGAACAGATTTTTTTTATTTCCCCTATCCGATATGCACCCATTTCAGCAACAAAAAATTTTGTGTCCGGTCTGAGGTTTTTGATTACCGACAGGGCAACGCCAACATCGGTATTTTTATTCTCGTCTGTTTTTGCCGTCGGAAAACTTGTTTTGAGAAGTTCGAATAAAAATTCCTTTACTGATGATTTGCCGTAGGAGCCGGTTATACCGATCACAACGGCGTCGGATGCGTCGATAAGATGGCGTGCTTTTTCGATGATGGATTCTCGTTTTTGGCGGGCAAAAAATTCGGTAACGATAACGGCGAACGAAACGGATAGATAAGCAGTAAATGGAGATATCAGTATCATCACTATCATAGGAAGCAGCGCTCCGGTTTTGTAAATATTCTGGATATAAATAGGTATGCCGACAATAAACGGCACCGCCATAACCCAGCTGATCCCTGTGAGGAGCATATTACGAAGTGATTTTTTTGGCATCCTAGTTTCATTGAGGTAAAACACCCTTATTAAATTGTTTTCTTTCAAGAATACAAAGAAGCGGTCAAAACGATATTCTTTAATCTGGAATAAATAAATTATGTCCAGACATTTTAACTGAAACAACAAAATTCCTAAAAGGCCGATAATGACGACTAATGCTGTCATATTATCTTAAAAATAATTCAATTTCTTCAAAAACCGCTTCCGGCTTCAATAGGGGTAATCCGTGCCGTGCATCGGTGTATATTTTTAACCGGGAGCCGTTTATTTTGGCATTAAGCTCATGTGCCCACGAAACGGGAGTGATCCGGTCATTTTCACCCCACAGGATCAGAGTCTTGTTACTGATTTTCGGAATTATCGGCGTGAGATCCTCTGTTACTATTTTGCGGAAGTTGATTTCAAGATGCGGAGCAACAAGTATATCGGAATCGGGGTGAAATATTTTGTAGTACAACTTTTTTACGTATGGGTAAATATAGGAATTTTTTATTAGTGCGACGATTTTTTTATTGTTTTTTTCTTTTTTAGGCTCTCTTTTGAAGGCGCTGTTACAGAGGATTAGCTTGTCGACCACTCCGCTAAAATGTGTGCTTGCATATATGCCCACTGCCCCACCGAAGGAATGCCCGAAATAATTTACCGGACCTAAATTTAGGGACTTAATAAACGTCGTTATATGTTGAGCGTATTCGCCCACGCCCCATTCCGGATCAGGATTATCACTTTCTCCAAAACCGGGTAAATCGATAATTATCGATGTATATTTTTTTGCAGCCAAGGAATGCAGTTTATATAGACTTTTCATGCTTCCACCCCACCCATGAACAAACAGAATGGGTTTGCCGTTTCCTTCTGCCTCGTAATGAAGCTTTTTATTATTTATGGTTGCGATCATAAATCATCCTTATTCTATATTATATAGGAGGATGGTTTATTTTTTCGCGGTTTGGGTAAGGATGCTTTTGAATTCGTCGAAGGTTGAGACTTCAACTTTTACGCCATCGAGAAAAAACGTCGGTGTTCCGCGGACTCCAAGATCGTCTCCGCTTGCGACATCGGCGTCGATTTTTGATTTTACTCCGGATGACTTCATGTCATTCTTGAACTGCTCCACATTTAACTTGAGACTTTTTGCGACTGTCTCAAAATATTTCGCAGCTTCTATTTCGCTCATTTCACTCCATGTATTTTGGCTGTCAAACAGGCGATCGGCGTATTCGAAAAATTTACCCTGGCGTCCGGCCGCTTCCGCAGCAGTTGCTGATGAATATGCGTTTTTATGAATTTGGGTGAGCGGATAATTGCGGTAAACAAAAGTTATGTTATTCATTGTATCCGTCATTCCTGACCCGGAAGCTTCGATGCTGTCGGTTATGAAATCATGGTAATTTTTACATGCGGGGCATTGTAAATCTGAGTATTCGAGCAGAATGTGCTTTTTTTCTTTCGACCATTTTATATTGTCGTTTTCCACCACTTTTTTTGCCTGTTCGTAGACTTTTACGTCTTTAGGCTTATTGGTTAAAAAATACGCACCGATTACAAAAGCTATTATCGCAACGACGGAAACCGAGGTTATAAAAATATTGTTGTTGTTCATATTTCTGAAATATACCAGGAAGGAAACCGATAATCAATAATCATGATTTTATATCCAGGCATTCTGGAGGTATTCCTTGATGCACCTGTTGGTGCTGAAATATGCGCCAAGCGCAATCGCATGCTTCATGCGTCTTATCCATTCGGGCCTGTTCTGGTAGTAAAGAGGCACGATGTTGTTTTCCAATTTTTCATAAAGATCATTGCTGTCGACAATATCGTCGTTTTTTGGACTTTCTGAAGGTTCCGGACCGATTGCAAAACCAGCATTTTTGTTTATGTGGTACCCCTCGATCCACCAACCGTCAAGAACGGAAAAGTTGAGTCCGCCGTTAATAGCGGCTTTCATACCGCTGGTGCCTGAGGCCTCAAGAGGCCGCCTGGGGGTATTCAGCCAGATATCACAACCGGAGACCAGAAGACGGGCAATTTTTGGTGAATAGTTGGATAAATATACGATCCGTACGACACCTTTAAGTTTTTTGGAAATGGCAAGAATCTGTTTGACAATGTTATTACTGATATCGTCGCTGTGATGTGATTTACCTGACTGGATAATTTGTATTTTTCCGGCGGAAATGCGGACCAGTCGGTTCAGGTCGTGATAGATTAATAGCGGTCGCTTATAGTCGACCGGTCGTCTGGCCAAAGCAATAGTAAGCGTATCGGTATCGAACAGTTCGTCGGGAGATGGTTTTTCGTAGCCGTCATCACAGTTTTCTGTTCCTAGACCCTTATTTACAAATTCAATCAGAGTTTTTTTTGTTTCCTGGTGTGCGCGCCATAGAGCATCATCGGGCAGTTTTTCCATGGCATTTTTTAGGAGGGAAGGATTTTCCAGCCATCCAGGAAGAAATTCGTTATACAAATCCTGCATTGTGGAGGCTGTCCAGGTGCGATGGTGTACTCCATTTGTGACGGCCTCTATTTTGCTTCCCGGAAACATGCTACGGGTTATTTCGGCATGTTTTTTAGATACGCCATTCGTGTAGTGGCTCAGGCTCATGGCAAGCTTGGTCATGTGCAGATGGTTTTCGCCAGCCAGCTGTTTAATATGCCAGGGAAGATAAGGTTCGGCATAGCGGTAAGCCAATTCATAGTCGAAAATATCATGACCTTCCGGAATAGGGGTATGCGTGGTGAAGACGCATTTTTTTCTGACCTCCTGATCGTTGTATTTGTGTTTAGCCAGGAGAGCAAGCGGTGCGAAGGCGGCATGACCCTCATTCATGTGGTAATAGTCCACGTCGTATCCGAGAGTCTCAAGCATGCGTACGCCACCTATACCTAAAATAATTTCCTGGCAGAGTCTTATATGTTTTTGTTCGGCGTAAAGGTTGTCGGTTATTTCCCTCGCCCATTGTTCGTTTATATAGTAGTCAGTATCCAGGAGGTAGACCGGCACCTCGAAGCCTCCGTATCCGACCATGTCGTACCGCCAGCATCCAACCGTCACATCACGACCGTTTATTTTCAGCACGATACGGTGCGGCATTTTTGTAAATTGGTCACTTTTTCGCCATTCAAGTTCGGAATATGTTTGGGTACCGTCGGAATTCAATCGCTGTACGAAAGATACGCCTTTATATATAAGCGATACGCCAACGGCCGGAATGTTCATATCGGCGGCTGAGCGCAGCAAGTCGCCCGCAAGTATGCCAAGACCTCCCGCATATGTCGGGATATGGGTGCGGAGCATCATTTCCATAGAAAAATAGGCGATTTTTGCGTGCATATTTTATCGTACCATATTTTTTTCCACAGATTTCCGCTTTATTGTATTGGAGATTCCGGATCCGGTTTGAAACGGGTGTATTCTCTAAGCGAAGGCACTGCTGATGCGATATAGATGACAAAACCGAGTGTTAATGCGCCACCGAAAAAAACCGATAGCGGCGCACCAATAAAAGAAGCCAACATGCCCGCTTCGAATTCGCCAAGCTGCGGGCCGCCGAAGGAAAAAATGCTGTTTATGGAAGTCATTCTTCCGCGCATGCTGTCGGGCGTTTCGAGCTGTCTCAAAGTAACCCGTATTATCGTACTTATGCTGTCGCCGGCTCCAATAAGCGCCATTGCTCCAATGGATAGCCAGAAGGAAGTGGAGAGTCCGAATATCATGGTGGCGACCGCATAAACCGCCACGCCCGATAAAAGCAGTTTTCCCTGTTTGTTGAAAGTGCCAAAATGCGCCAGTGTCGCCCCGGCAATTAAGGCGCCGATCGATTGTGCTGAGTATAACATTCCCAGGCCTTCCGGACCAACATGGAGTACGTCTTTGGCGAATATGGGCATGATAGTTTGCGCCGCCGAAAAAAAAGTGCTGACAAAATCAAGAATCATCGTCGACCAAAGAACAGATTTGGATTTTACAAATTTGAACCCGTCTATTATTGCTTGGAATGATAATGCTCCCCTGCCGGATTTTTCCTGGCTACCTGATGTTTTTATTACCGTTAATCCATAAATAATTGCCAGAAACGAGAGCGAATTGAGACCGTAAACCCATCCAACCCCAAGTTTTGCAATTATAATACCCGAAATTGCCGGACCCAGTATTTGTGCCGTCTGCCACATGATTACATTTAGGCTCATTCCATTTGCCAGATGTTCTTTAGGAATCAGTCGCGGGATAAAAGCATGGCGGGCAGGCATTTCGAAGGAAACGACCGATGCGGAAATCATGGTAATTGCGTAAATATACACCGGATTAATGTTGCCGTGCCAGGTGATGACTGATAGCAGCATTGCAAGCAAGGCTAGAGAACTTCCTGTTACATATAGGACTTTTTTTCTGTTGAAACTATCAGCTACAGCGCCTCCAAACAGTGAGAAGGTGAGAATGGGAATAAATCTCATCAAACCGATAAGTCCGAGAGCTGCTGCAGAACCAGTAAGCTCATATATATGCCAGTTAAGGGCCACAAGTTGCATCTGGCTGCCGATTGCCGAAATAC
The DNA here is from genome assembly GCA_964476135.1 of uncultured Gammaproteobacteria bacterium. GTDB lineage: Bacteria > Patescibacteriota > Microgenomatia > UBA1406 > GWC2-37-13 > CAYYYG01. The sequence continues at coordinate 5,339 of CAYYYG010000010.1, forward strand.
CTTGCCCGATTATAAAAACTCTGAAGTCCGGGTAATTTAGAGCCACATAACGGCGTGAAAAGTAATTTTTTATATACATATTTAATATTCAATAGGATTTTCGTATGATACCATATATTACAGATAATATCAGCGTGATATATATTCGCATGTGATAAAATATCTCTGTAGGAGGAGTCGCATAGTTGGTCTAGTGCGCAGACCTGGAAAGTCTGTATAGCCGCAAGGTTATCGTGGGTTCGAATCCCACCTCCTCCGCAAAAAAATGGAAAAAATATCGGTTTTCATAAGCTATTCTTCAGAAGAGAAAGCTGTTGCTGGAAGGTTGAAGCGTTATTTACAGGAATACTGTGGATATAATGTTTTTATAGCACATGAAGATATTCAGCCATCATCCGAATGGGAACGGGAAATAATGGAAACATTGCGACAGGTAGATTATTTTATTCCTTTGTTGTCGAATAATTTTAAAACGTCCGATTTTACAGATCAAGAAGTGGGTGCTGCAATCTGTATGAATAAAAAGATTATTCCTGTGAAGTTGGAGAGAGTCAATCCGTATGGCTTTATGAGGAAATATCATGCATTTCAGTTAAGACAGCGGTCTGAAAGAAATGGTGAATCAAGTGATAATTTACTGCAAATAGCTACCCAAGTCGCGCTATTGTCAGAGTACTATTCTGAGGGAGATTTGAACCTAAGGAGGATGAATTCAGCTGCATTCGCATTGAGGAACAGTCGGTCTTTTGACATGTCTAATATAGTTATCAAGATTATTTGTAGCATGAAAGGATTGGAAAGTGATCATATTGAGTATATTCGTGATTCAATTAGTGCCAACTTTCAAGTAAAATATGCATTCGGACTCAAAGATTTATGTACTTATCTGGAAAAGCAATATGGAGTTGTTGTCGACTTAAATAATTAGTATATTTAGGTATTTCTCAATATGAAAAATAGAATTGAAGCACATACAGCAGAAGATAGACGTAGATACAAAAAGATATCTTACATGATGGATCGTGCTCATAAAGAAGTAATTCGTTATGTGCGAAAAAATATCTCCATAGATTCGAGACTCCAGTTTGAGCGCTAAAAATTTTATCTCACAGAACGACATCGAGAATAGATATTATATAACCCGCCATAAAAAAGTCAGACTGAAGTAAGAAAGAGTTTTTAGTCCGACTTCACTCTAATCTCATTCCCCCACGGATCTTGAAATATCAAAATACCATTTTTATCAATAAAGTCTATTTTATTTTCTTTCAGTCTATTCATTAAGGTCTTAACATCATTTTTGCCCGGCAACAGGAATTCAATGGTTTTTAACCCTAAAGAATGCGGCCGCTTGCCCGCTCCATAACTTTCCCAGGTATTCAGACCGATGTGATGGTGATATTTGCCGACAGAAAGAAATAACGCTCCCGGCAGTTCGGCCGTAACTTCAAACCCGAGAATTCCGCCGTAAAATTGTTTGGCGGTAGTTATATCGCCGACCTTAAGATGGAAATGTCCCATTTTTATTTCTCCTTTAAGGCCGCCTGCTGCGTGAGTGCGAATGTATTCGACAGGATCTATATAGATTGAAGCCATTTTTACCCTGTCGCCCTCCCATTCCCAGCTCTTTTTATCCCGGTCGAAGTATAGTTCGATGCCATTTCCTTCCGGATCGCTGAAATAAAACGCCTCGCTTACCAAATGGTCGGCTGATCCGGAAAAAAATTCAGGCTTCTCTTTGAGGATTTTGTACACCGTGTGAGCCAAATCTTTTCTCGTTTCGTATAGAATCGCGAAATGATACAGTCCGGCATGGTGAGATGGCGCCTGCGACAGGCCGCTTTTTCCATGAAGTAGTATTATTGGTTTAGAATTTAGACCTAAAGTTGCCGTATCTCCTTTATCTTCCATAAGATCAAAACCCAAGACGTTTTTATAGAAGTTTTTCATACTGTCAATGTACTTTACATGGAGTTCGATCGCTCCTAATTTGAGAGTTGCAGGTAGTTTCATGCTCATAATAGTAATAATGATTAATTTTTTTTAAAAATATACTGATCCCCTTCTTCATACAGAGTTCTATATTTTTTATCTGCTTTTATTTTATCTACAAGTTTTTTAATATCTTTTATGCCTAAATAATTGTTGGGATTTTGACCATCGCGGGCATCGATGACAATCAAGTCGGGATCATGTAAGTTGTAATTGTCTCTTAATATATATATTTCACGGTGGAAAAAAGAAGGCGTGAGGTTATTTTGGGCTGCCACACTCCCCTGCTCCGGCACATTTTCTATCAGTTTATCCAAAAAAACAAAATCTTTTGTATGGCCGTAAAATGCCATATTGTAAGCCAGTCCGAGAGGGCCATGGAATATGACTCGATATAGAAACAGTCCGATTCCAATGATTATTATTCCCGACAGCTGAATAAGTTTGGCGGAAATTTTTGTCTGGATTTTTTTAAGCCCAAGTACAGTTCCTATAGCAAGTGATGGCGCTACTTCGGCATTGTAGTGCAAGCCCAGATCCCAGCGGGTTGAGCCTTCGGTTAGGAACCGATGTGCATAATGAAATATATATAGCGGCCAAAGTGAAGGCGTGAATAAAGGAAGGCCACTAAAGCTTGCAAACGACCAGAACAGCGTTTTCAGTTTTATTGTTGGAAATATGAGGTTGTTCAATATTTTCTGAGGCGATGTTTCATAAGCGTAATAGTAATGACCGCCATTAAGAAATTTGATAACGGACATCGCAGCATATCCATAGATCAGCGAATATACTGCGGTGAAAATAGCGATTCTTCGCCAATTGGGATTATAAAAAAACAGGAAAATCGACAGTCCGAGTCCGAGCTGGAAAAGACTCTCTTTGAATCCGAGTGTGACTATAAGGAATAGCAGATAGGATTTTTTTCTTCCGGTAAATACGCACCAGTATGTCATCATCAGGAAAAATGCGGCGATCGTCAGTTCATGGAGGTCGGAATAAGCAGCGTTCTGCAGGCCAGTAAACGAGAAATAAGATATGAGAACCGCAATTGCCAGGAAAGAATTTTTAAGCAATTTTTTAGCTATGATAAACAGTACTATTCCGCTTGCCCCAAGAAGAATGGATTGAGCGATAAGCAATATCTCCAGTTTCGATGTGAACCAATGCAGCGGAGACAATAGAAAAATGCTCGGGTTAAAATGATCAGCAAAATTTATTTTTCCGGATACTAAGATATGGTCGATAATTGGAGGCTGAAGACGGGAAATCTTCCATATCGGTACAGCAAACATGCCAAAATCATAATACCCAAGTTCATACTGCCACAGACGATTTATGTTGATTAAAGAAAAAGCTAATGCAAAGGACAAAGATAGCAAGTAAGCCAGTGTAGTGGTAATAGCTCCAAGGCTGAATATTTTTTTCATTTATTAGAATTATAGAAAATAATTGAATAACCTTTATGCAAGAAAAAAGCAGCTCGGGTTGAATTGTTTATAACAACCTCCGCTGCTTGAAAATTAGGAATCTGTCTGACTATTCGGATAGTGCCCGTTGTACAGGCATTGCCACTCGCAATAGGCACAAAGATTCCACAATGACCCAGGCTTTATAGGTTCCTCGCAACGCTTATCAACCCCTAACGCCTGGTGACAGGTGCAAGTGCATTGACACTTGCCCTCTTGGGTTTGCTCCGCGGCTGGAGCAGTTTGGATGTGTTTCATAACCCTTCATCCTTTCTCTCAGACACGCAGTAAGTAACATTCTTACTTACTATAAGTTAGTATACTATAAGATTTGTGTATTTTGAATAAAAACTATGAAGTGATATGATTTTCAGCTTTCGTAGGTATACGTTTCATCGGATACGTTTATATATGCACCTGTTTGTCTTTCAACTTCGGAGACCACTTCATACAGATTTCCACCAAATACAGCCGGAGAGCTTAAGGTGAGTGCGATCAGTCCGAGTCTGACATCTTCTCGACTGGCAAGGGCAACAAGATGGTCTTTTACGCACGCAGTACTCCTCTGGCCTCCGACTACTATTTCAGATGGCGCATGCTGATCGACATAAGAGGTGTCTTCAAGATCTCCGCCTACCAGGTGACAGCCTTGTCTCTGCCAAATCTCCCAAATTTCTTTTGTTTGACGCGGTGCTCCTAGTCGTACATGCGGATGTATTAATGATCTCAGTACTTCTTGCATATGTATATTATACATATTTATTATATCAAATATTTTTATAAAAACATTTCTATAGTTTGTAGAGCTGTGGCTAAATGCTAGATGTATTAAATGAAGAAGATTGGACATGGGGATTTGCGATCCCCATGTCCTGT
>CAYYYG010000010.1:9772-30734 GCA_964476135.1 uncultured Gammaproteobacteria bacterium
TGCGACATAACAAGAGCGCCTACCTCTGGACAATAATACTTATACTCTCGCGATTCCGGGTCAAGCGGCGTCCAGTCGTAGAACTGTACGCAGTCGTCGTATTCGCCCATTTTTATTTTTACTTCAACATCAGTAGCGACTACATCGCGGGTATCTTCTGCTTCACCTTCGTAATATTCCTGTAGATAAGAGTCGCCGACTTTATGTTTTCCTTTTATCCAGATACCGGGCAACGCACCGTCTTCTCCGGCGAGCCAGGAACCGTCGTGATCCACAAGTTTGCCATCTACATAATTGTCTACCTCTTCGCCGAAATACCATACATTCCCCTTTTTATCTTGAGCGAGGTAGTCGTAAGTTTCTTCTATTAATTCTTTCTTGCTAAATTTTTTATCACCATTTGTATCGAGCCAGACGCGATCCCAATAAGTTATCGTATCCACCCCCATGAGTTTTTTTCTTTTGGCGAGCATTTCAATCTGTATCCGTTCAAGTCCTTCTTCTGTTTCTAATTCATAAGTCATCACCCGTCCGACCGGGAGGCGGAAGTATTTGTTTGTTATATTGGTTGTAAAATCGGAAGGTTTGATTCTTGGACTGTATTCTTTGGCATTGGTATTGGTTGTGACTTTATGATCGGAGCGTGTGAGCTGTGATGTTATGATAATACCAGCAACCGCAAGAACAACCATCAGGCCGATTTGAGTTGCGGACGAGATTGGTTTTATCCGAGATTTCGAGGCATTTTTGGTTTTTGCCATTTTGATTAGTAAATATTAATTTTTGCTGACGTTAACAGCTTATGTTAACAGTATAAAATTACTATAGCGGAGTCAATAGGAATGTTAATTATTTAGAATTATTAACCGGCATACAATCGTTAAAGTGTTATCATACGGATATGAGTAGCTCCAGTCTTTCTCCTGATCAACAAACGGCTATAGAAATGCTTACTCAATGGTATGTTCGAAAAGATAGGACACAGCATGTGACTTTGGGCGGATATGCCGGCACAGGCAAAACAACACTTATAGGGCATATCAGGCAGATGTTATCCAGCCAGAATAGCACTCTTCGGGTAGCGTTTGCCAGCTATACAGGGAAAGCGGTACGGGTTCTCCGGTCCAAGCTTAATGAGCATAAGGCATTGAGACCCAAAGATACGGTTGGCACAATCCATTCGCTTATATATTCTCCTATAGTAAATGAAAAAGAAGAGATCATCGGCTGGAAAAGAAAGGATAAAATCGACTGTAATCTGATAATAATCGATGAGGCATCGATGGTTGATGGTGTTATATGGAACGATTTGTTAACTTACGGGGTACCAATAATTGCTGTTGGCGATCACGGGCAGCTGCCGCCAATACAGGAGGGGTTTAATTTGATGAGCTCTCCGATGTTCAGGTTAGAGCGCATACATCGTCAGGCGGAAACCAATCCCATTATCGGCTTATCGATACAGGCTAGAGAACACGGATTTATCAGACCCGGGCATTACTCAGATCATGTCGTAAAATATGATCTTAACGAATCGGATTCGCATGAAATTATGCAGGAGCTTCTTGCCAGCTCAGATTCCCGTGTTTTAATACTGTGCGGTTATAACAATACGCGGATAAAGCTTAATCAGCACATAAGACAAATGAGAGGTTATCATTCCCCGGCTCCCGCAGTTGGCGATCGGCTTATATGTCTCAGAAATAATCATAAAAAGAATATTTACAACGGGATGACGGGTGAGCTGACTGCTTTGGAACCTAGAGATAATGACTGGCTGTATGCTCAGATCAGTATGGATGAGGAAAATCAATTGTATAAAGGAACAATCTCCGCACGCCAGTTCGGAATGAAAACTGGCCTAAATTTTACCGAAAACAGAAAAGCTGTTATGCAGGGAGATTTATTCGATTTTGGGTATGCGCTCACTGTACATAAAGCTCAGGGCAGCCAGGCTAAAAAAGTAATCCTGTTTGAAGAAAGATTTCCTAAGATGACCGATGAACAGTGGCGGCGATGGCTATACACGGCAGTAACCCGTGCGGAGGAGGAGCTCTATATTTTTGGGCGAAATACATAGGTTAAATAATTCGATTAGATATATAATGTGGTGTTGGCAGTTCAATCACAAATATGGACGGTGAATCATCTATAGGCATAGGAGGAGGGCGCGAGCTTAGGGAGCCGGTTTTTGACCTTATGAATGAAAATTCGAATAAGGTTGATGTGACTGTTGGAGATGGACTCGTTTCTGCTGATCATATCGGCGGCCGCTTTATTCCCGGCTATGACCTGGTACCTATGGGGCATGTGTCTTTGAGAGATAATAACTATGTCAGATTTATGCGGTTTGATCTTGTTCATGATGAGCAGAAAGGATATTTTGCTCATACTGGCTTTGATTTGGCGAAAGCAGTTGCGACGCGAGCAGATAGAGGGTATTTTGCACCCGACAGACGTGCGAACATACAAGAGCTTCTCAAAGCAAGAGGATATAAAGTAGAACAGTACGAAGAAGCACTGTCTGAGTCAGATAAAAAAAGATACGGATTGAGATTGGTCATGAATGGCATTAGCTATGATCTTTATTTTGGACATCAGACTGAGTCAGACGCTATTGCCGCTGCTACCTCCGGCAAATTAAAGAATCGCAGAAAGGCTCGAATGGAAAAGGGGCAGACAGAAAACAGGCTCGTTAGTCTTGATTCTGCTGAGGTAAAGCTGGATGACGCCGGAAAAGTAATTGCCGGGCATGCCCAGGTTACCAAGGATGTTTTTGCCGCACTTATGAGCGAGGCCGGCATTACCCTTACTACACCCGTCAGTTTGGTATTTAGATAATATTGTTAATGAGGAGAGGTGGCTGAGTGGCCGAAAGCAACGGTTTACTAAACCGTCGTCCGGGTAACCGGACCGGGGGTTCGAATCCCTCCCTCTCCGCCTTCTTCGCGCCAGACACGATGTGATATTCCGAAGTTTAAATCTGTCGATAATGGGTTGTCCACCTGCACAATTCCAGAAGGATAGCCGATCACAACTTCATAAATTTTTCAGTTGAATGGCTTGGATATATTATCGGATTTTAGCTAACGGCTCTTGGTATGGGTATGCTTGACAATAATAAACACTTTGATTATTCTGTAAGAGTAAATGGATACTAACATTCGGAAAGGTGCTTCTTCTTTGCCATTGTTGTTTTTTTCCATTTCTGGAATAGTTGTCGTAACTGCTTTAATAGGTAATCTGCTTTTATTAAATACCAATAAATCCCAAACGACTGAATCGCGGGCCGAAACAGCTGATGTCCAGGCAACAGTGAATCCTCCTGAAGAAGGTGGTGGCGACGGTGAAATTACGGATCCTACTGCCGGCTATAATAATATAAATGTTGCGCTAGATACCGTAAAGCCCTTTGTGATGTATCATAATCAGGCTGTAGCTACGCCCGACCAAGCGCTTCTGGATCTCTGGGCCCAGTATGGACTTGCCCACTTAAATACTCCTGATACAAGAAATACCATTTCCTACCTCAGACAGCGGAACAATAATATGTGGGCCCTTACCTACCGGCAGTCGAATGGAGTTGCTGCAGTTGCTGGCGAAACTGCCCTTATTTGGGGAAAAGATCCCCGCTTTGATGAGCGGGAAGAATGGCTGGCATCGAACCTTGATGAGTCGATCTTTGCGCATGCTGCGGAGCCATCCAACCTGATTGTTAGTATGCCGAATCCGAAGCAGGTTGATCTTAATTGGGCGTCAGATAAACGTGGCGTTGCAGGAGGATTGTCTGTTAAGGGATATAATATATATACTGGTGACTCAAGTGTGCAATCCAAGAAAATTGCATATGTGCCGGCAGCCGGGCCACTTTTTTATTCGTATACACCAATTGCTAACGAAACTCACTATAAAATTACAACCGTATTAAATAATGCAACTGAAACGGAACTCGCATATTCAAAAGCCCGGGCTTATGATCAAGTTCACCGGTTTATGCGTTCGGTTGATTTTACTACCGAATGTGTAGATCCAAAACCGTGGGCGCATTACGATTGTTTTCATGGATATCCAGATATTAACTTAAAATATACATTTAATGTTCAACTGAATCCGGATGGGTTTACTCCTTCGGAAGTGGCAATATATTATGCTCCCGAAGCAGTTAGTAATTTTTACTATACTCCGGCCGTTTCAAATGGAGCTAAGTTAATTCTTACACAAGGGGCAAACGGAGTATATTCCGGATCAGTTACCATTAAAAATGTACCCGACAGCTCCCGTTCAATTCCATTCTTTGTATATATTTCAGGCAATCTTTCCAACGGTACGGCATTCCAGAGAAAATACCCTTCAAATAATGTCTTGAATACAAACATTAATAACAGAATCAGGTATGTAAAATGGGGCAGCTACGCAGCCGAGCTGACGAGTCCATCTTGGAAGACATTTACTATTGAGCAAATCAGAGACAGAATGAGCAGGTTTGGTTATACCGGCGCATATTTTGATATGGCTTTTAGCTCGGCAGACCGGGGACCTCTCACCTACGATACACGGAATGAGTTATTACCTGTGCGTTCTGATACCGCTGGCATATCGGAGTATGTGAAACGTGAATACCTGGATAAATATGCAATTTATACAGCAATTAAGCAATCGATTCCTGGTGTTCAGGTAATTTTAAATACTCCTTCGCTGCAGCAGATTGTTATGGCAAACCAGCCAGATTTACTGGACGTAGCTGATGGCGCAAAAATTGAAAATTCCTTTTTGAAATTAAATGGCGGGCCGAAACCATACGCGCTGTGGCTGGCTGATATGCTCACCTATATTTCGTATCAGGATAAAAATAAACTGGTCGAACTAAACCCAAAATTTCCAACCAAGCCGTATCAGAGGCCTCCTTACCCCACGACATCGGAAGATGACCGGTGGTATGCATATACTTCGTATTTATTGGGAAAGCTAAATGGCACGGCGCCAAGTTATTACAATATTCATCCTTTTGGACTCAGCCGCCCTATCCCTGAATTCAGCATCAGCTTAGGACCGCCAGTTGGCGGGTATGCGGAGTTGAAAAGTGCATTATCAAGAAATGACCCGTGGTTTTCGCGGGTATACCAAAAAGGAGTCGTTATTGTAAACCCATCCGACACTGTGCTTACTATCGGACAGACCGGATTATCATTCCCAGCCGGAAGCACTGTTGCGCGGCTTGATCCAACCGGCGTAGATCCGACCGTGACATTCGAGCCTGTTTCGCCCAGTACTCAGATACCATCAAAATCAGGAAGAATTATTGTGTATGGTGCTGTTCAGGCAACCCCCACATCCATTCCTCCTTCGTTAACACCAACCTCAACCCCCATCCCACCCACGCCAACCTCAATCCCATCAAACACACCAACTCCCCTCCCCTCATCAACACCAACCAGTGTACCTTCACCAACACGGACACCAACACCAACGCGAATTCCAACCAATACGCCAATCCCGCCCACACCAACACGAACACCCACTCCCGGACTTGGTACTGTAATCAAAGTTAAAGATCAATCTGTAGCCAATAATATAATAACTAACACGTCCCGTTCCGATTTCGCCTGCGAATTCGGTAAATGGTGTAAATGGCAGAGAGTAAATTATTCCTCAAGCATAATTAATCAAGATGGTTCGATAAGCGTATATACGCCAGCGCGAAGCGGTGACTTTGGATCCTGCTGGATACAGTGGCTTCAGGGAGCAAAAGCGGACGGATCGACCTATCGTGTGCGAGCTACTTTTGAGAGTGATTTTCCTCTGAATACTTCTTTCATACAGCTGCAGACGTATAATAAAGTGAATTATCTCAGTCGGCCATGGTATACAACCGGACGCACCGCAATCGATGAAACCGTTACCATAACAGACAGCTATCGAGACTTCGTGGCAATAAAATTCTGCTCCTTTGGCAATAATTCCACGGCAACCTCCCGCTCCTCAACATTAAGGAAGATATCGGTGGAGAAAATGTGATTTTTTATTGATTGTTGTAGAGGCAGTTGTTGGCCGGGTCCAACACTATTGCTATCAATCGACTTTTTTCCACAGTATGTCGGTGAAATACTATATGGATGAGCTAAAGCAAAGGAGATTATATTAATCGTTGAACAGAATCTTGTTATTAGATAATATCTTTGTATGGTTCTAAAAGAGAATAAGTCATCAGTTTTAACAATAATATTGCTGGCTACGACATTAAGTTTGATGATGATTTCGATTATTAGCAGTCTTTTTTTCCCCGATGCTCTTAAAAGCACTCGCACATTGAGTAGTCGAGCCGCTGTAAGTAACTGCACTTATAATTCCGTTGATCTTAATCTTGCCGAGTATAATCTGATGCTGCCAAGCGGAGTAGAAAATAATCCCACGGAAATTTTTCAGTCGCAGTTGAACACTTATCAGGATGAATATTTTTACCCCTCCTCGGATTGTAAATCATTATATTTCAAGGCGCCGACTAACGGTGCAACAAGCGAAGGATCGGATTTTCCCCGCACGGAGCTTCGAGAAACAAGCGATGGTGGAAAATCGCGGATAAAATGGTCCAATAAAGTTGGTACTCATACTATGGAGATCACTCAGGCAATATTACGGCTGCCAAACGGAAAAAAGGAAGTAGTAGTCGGACAAGTGCACAATACGAGCTTTGATGCTGTGGTTGTGCGGCTGAACGACAAGCGACTTTTTATAAATACTGAAGGCGCCGGCACATACGATCTGAACACGAACTATACACTCGGGACTACGTTTTCTATCAAATTTGTTGCTAAAGATGGAAAGGTATATGTGTACTATAACAATAGTTCCACACCAGTGTTTACATATAGTAGAGCACTGGATACTGCATTTTTTAAGGTTGGAATGTATGCTCAGTCAAACTGTACAACTGAAGCAAAATTTAATTCTCAATGCTCCGCTGATAACTATGGACTATCTCAGATTACTAGACTAGTCATAAGTCATTCTTCGACAAACCCTACGGCAACACCATCCGCATCTTGTATTCCAGTACTTAGTTCACCCACAAATGATACGGTATTGACTGTAGCACCTCTTCTGAGCTGGAGTGCTTCATGTCAGAAATATTTTCAGGTGAATCTTAAAACGATTAACAAACTGGGCGGCGGGGTCGATGCTTATCATGGGCCAATGAATGCGAAAAGTTTTCAAACATATGTGTCTATGTATACGTATGGAAGCAAAAATACATGGAGAGTTCGCAGTTGTGATACGACTTCTTTTTCAAGTTGTGTAAACCCAGGTACATGGAGCAGTACGCGGGTATTCTATTGGCAGACACGATAAAAAATTAATTTAACGTGCTTACTTGTATAAAATCAATTCCAATAGTTTCGGCAGCGCCGGAATCAGCAGTGCTATCCCCCACAAATACGAATTGTGATTTCTGAGGTTTATCGAGGGTGTTGTAAATAGTGTAAAAACCGTCCGGCTTGGGTTTGATGAAAAAAACGTCATCACGGCTAACAACACCTGTGAATTTATCCAGTATGTCAAGCTTATCGAGATAGTTAAGTAATATCGATTTTGTATTCGTAGACCAAACGTAAAGTTTTTTTATGAGGCTAAGTTCATTCACTAACTGAATCATCCCAGGTACCGGAAGAGCTGCGGTGGTGTTTTTTTCTTCATACTCCTTTGCGAAGTTTAGCAAGTCCATGCGGAACAGATTGCCGAATTTTTCGATATAAATATTTTGTATCTCATGCTCCGTTTTGCCCGCCGGCCAAACTATAGAACCGCTTTCATATTTACTGATTGTCTTTGCGATTCCTGAAAACCATAATGACCAGTCGGTGTTTAGCGTGGCGATAGTTTCGTCGAAATCCAAGATTACGTAATCGTATTTTTGAAATACGGTTGTTTTAGGCATAAGTCAAAATTATACAAAAATTTTTCTAATGTAATGACTTTGAGTAGTGATTTGACTTTATATTTGGATTTATTGTAAATTTACATCATGACGTTGTATAGAAAACGGGCTGGAAATGCTTCCTTGTCTATGCTTATTATCGCCGGCTCAAGCGCCTTGATTATGGTGGCCATGATCGCCAATTTGTTTTTTTCTAAGAAGTCATACGATACTCGCTCCTCGGCAGCAGATTCGACTTACACGACCGCCAGTCTCCCGACCAGCTTATTGAACGGAAAAACTTCTTTAAGGCATTTTTCCTGGATCGGAGTCCCGCAGCGACAGTTTACGGATGATGAAATCGCAAAAATTGCCACCCAGTCGGCCATTGAGGTTATCCCGAAATTTCATGCCCAGTGGGATTACAATAGGCATCATTTGGACGCTGACAGGTTAAAACGATACAACAAATCGTTGAAAGTATTGGTTTATCAGTCGGCCAGATTTGTATTTCCAAAGTCTATGCCATACGAATACACTCAGGGATTCAGGGACGAATGGCTGCTTTTGGCTGAATCCGGACCGACTGCCGGTCAGCCCGTTTCTCTTAATGAAACGGACAAAGAAAACATATTATATATGGACCTTTCCAAGCCAGAATTGAGAGCGTGGGTGATTGGAAAAGTCAGGCAATATATGAATTTGAATATGAGCGACGGTACGCCCTTATATGATGGAATAGCCCTAGACAGCGCTCGTTTTATCGCTGATGCCAAACCGACTGCAAATCCAATATATAACCAAAGGTGGTACGATATGCTTTCATTGGAAAAAATAAATGCTTGGAATGAAGGGATGCGGTTGTTACTCCAGGAATTCAAGGCGGCCTTTCCGAATAAAATGATTGTCTATAACGGATTTGAGGATAAAGTAATCAGTCAGAACAGAAATCTTTCGCTTTTTGAATACGTGGACGCGGGGCTTAATGAGGATTTTTGTATTCACGGCCCGATTGAGACTCGCGAATATTTGACCACCGATCAGATCCAGGCAGATATTGATCTGATGGTTCAGTATGCGAAAAGAGATCAGGGAAAAATACTGCTTCAAAAAACAAATTTTTCCGATGCACGCAATGCGGATGAATTTGCGCGCGGGCATAATGATATGGCTCGCTATTGTTACGGGATATTTATGCTCGGCGCCTACGGTGACCGCACCTATTTCAAATCGGGCGGTTTTTACAACAGCGAAGAAGTCGATCAGTTTGCACTGGAGGGCAGGATTCGTTTAGGAGTACAGAAAGGAGATTATAAGCGAGAAGGCGATTTGTTTTCGCGGGTATTTGATAACGGATTTGTGTATGTAAATACCGGTTCTTCTATAAGTACTTTTAACGCACCGGCGGATGTAGTGGTTGCAAACGGCGCTGTTTTCGGAGAGGTATATAAAACCGGACAGGCTGTAAGTATTCCTCCCCACGATTCCTTCTTCTTGCTAAAGCTTAATCCGGAGCCGACATCGACTATTTTACCGACGGAGATTCCGACAAATACACCCCTGCCTCCATCCCCCACCCCAACGACAGCACCCACGAGCACTCCGTTGCCAAGTCCGACCCCGAAAATAACACCCACTTTCACCCCAACACCGACAAATACACCCACCCCAACCCTAACACCTACACTTACGCCGACAAACACGCCAGTTCCTACGCGTTCGCCGACACCATCACAAGGATCTGTAATCAAAGTTAAAGATCAATCTGTAGCCAATAATATAATAACTAACACGTCCCGTTCCGATTTCGCCTGCGAATTCGGTAAATGGTGTAAATGGCAGAGAGTAAATTATTCCTCAAGCATAATTAATCAAGATGGTTCGATAAGCGTATATACGCCAGCGCGAAGCGGTGACTTTGGATCCTGCTGGATACAGTGGCTTCAGGGAGCAAAAGCGGACGGATCGACCTATCGTGTGCGAGCTACTTTTGAGAGTGATTTTCCTCTGAATACTTCTTTCATACAGCTGCAGACGTATAATAAAGTGAATTATCTCAGTCGGCCATGGTATACAACCGGACGCACCGCAATCGATGAAACCGTTACCATAACAGACAGCTATCGAGACTTCGTGGCAATAAAATTCTGCTCCTTTGGCAATAATTCCACGGCAACCTCCCGCTCCTCAACATTAAGGAAGATATCGGTGGAGAAAATGTGATTTTTGGTTAGCGAGATATCCTATATGAAAGGAGGCGCCTCATGTTTTCATTGGAAATGTGGTTTACTCTGTCAGCAGTGATGGATTAGTGTAGTCGCTGCAACGAGGGGGTTATTATTCTTAACCTATAGTTCTTGCTTTTATTATATATTATTGTTATCATATCCCCCACAGCGTATCGATCATAAGTCAGATGCTGACTTATAATATCGATCGCTGCAAACCGCACGGCGTTTTTTTATGGAGGTCATGATGCAAATTTCAAGGAATCGTTTAGTATGGTGGGTTGTTGGAGCAGTCGTGGTTTTGGGGTTGTTGGATTGGTCCAACATCCTGAACATTGGACTGATCTAGCACTCACGTGTTAAAAAAGAATAGCTTTTTTACAGTCACAGCCTACGGGCTGTGAATACAAGAGGCAGGCATGAAGCCGGCCTTCACGCGAAACGCGGGTGCAAAAAAAACGCCGGGGCATAAAACCCCGGCGCTTTATTTGATATAAATATTTTAGATCGAATAATTTTCTACCTGAGTGTCTTCGTTCATGGAGCCATGGCCTCCAAAACCGTTAGGGTAAAGTTCGGATGGCAAAGCTACCCGTTTATTTCCATTGTAAAGAGCGCCGACCACCCGACCAAAATAAGGCGCGACAAACTTAGTTGCTTCTTCAAAAGCATCCGCTTCTGCGGCTGTCATGTTTAGAAAATATTCAGGTGTGTAATGTTCGGCTCTATTGGCCATATGAGAAAAATAAAATAATAATGACCTTATAATATCTTATGTGGGCTGATTTTCCGTAAAAATAATCACAGAGCTATCTGGAATATTATCTTGATTCTTGCCTATTGATCAGGATATCGTAGGATTTGAAGCAGATAATGCTAGCCGATATTACTAAAATAGATTGCAAAAGGGGCTGATTTAATAAGCTAAATTCATCAGTATTCTTAAATACAAAGTCGAGCACTATGTAGTGGATGAAATACAATGTGTAAGAGTTCTTGCTCAGGAAGGTGATGATCTTGTTTATATGCAGCTGCAGATGGATGCTTGTAATTCTCATAAAAGCCAACATGCCCATAGTGGCGGCTAGGCCGTATGTAATATAGAAGTAGTTTGGCGGGTATTTATGATCGACCAGCTGACGGGGTATATTTTGCCAGTCGAATAGTATATAAATTGCTGTGTATGTAATCAGGGCAGCTGTGCCCCACTTAAAATAAAAGGCGGTTCTTACCGTTCCGTTATGGCTGAGTCTTTCCTTAACCGACATATACGCCCCGAAAATAAATACAAGCGACCATGTGATCCACATGACTCGGCGAAAATTTTCGGGCGGATATCGTTGAATCGTGAACGCAAGGCATATCATGAGTGCGATGATCAAGTAAAAAAAATACAGGCTCTTTTTTTTGTTCATTATATGCATAAGTAGCGGAAAAATTAAGGTCAGCTGAACAAAAAGCAGTACGATCCAGCCAAGCGGAGCACCACCAGAAAGCAATAAAGATTCCAAGATGAATTTTGGGTCCATTTTAAGATCGTAGCCGCTTAAATGTCCGGGAAAAAGAAACCACAAAAGATAATGCGTAATCAGATAAATATAATATGGAAACAATAGATGTAAAATCCTTTTTTTATACCATCCAACAGTTTCTTTGAAATCGGTGAAGGTTGGATATTTACGCGCCAGAACGTATCCGGATGCGAAGACAAAGCCAACCACAACAAAATGGAGATTGTTCCATATAGCATAGTCGAATGCATTGTCGAGGTGACGCGAATAGACATGCGTCATCATAATTACGATTATGCCGACAGCACGCAGCGCATCGATCTCCTTTAGTCTGTGTATGGGTTTACCGTTTTGGGTCATATTTACAATCCAGTATAATACAAATATGTTTGACCTATTATACAGGGCTGCTCTAGTAGGCGGCGATGTGCTTCTTGGTTATTTCGAGAAGGAACTGACTATTTCAGAAAAAGGATCACATCATAATGTAGTGACTATCGCCGATATAACAGCACAGAAAACAATAAGCGATAGTCTGATGAAAGGAATGAGTGATTTAGGTTATGACTCGAGCAGTGTCGGTTTTATAGGCGAGGAAAATCTGCATGAGGAAAAAGAATACACTTTCATCCTTGACCCGCTTGACGGTACGTCAAATTTTACATCCGGCCTCGATATTTTTTGTGTCTCTATCGCCCTTTATCGCAACAAAGCTCCGCTTGCCGGAATTATCTATTTTCCGGTAACCGGAGTTTCTTATTTTGCCGAAGCAGGCAAGGGCGCTCAAAAATCTATAAACAGTAAAACTGTTTCATTAAAATTGAGAAAAGCCGATCGCAGTAGAAGCCTGATGTTGACCAATATTTCATCAACCGGCTCAGTGCGTAAAGAAATCCTTAAGATCTGTGATCGGGCGATGGATCATTTTAAGAATATACGTACTTTGGGCGCTGCGGCTTATGATTTGGCACTTTTTGCCGATAATCGCGCCGGTGCCGTTGTTTATGGAAAAACGTCTATATGGGATATTGCCGCAGGAATCATCATCGTCCGGGAAGCAGGTGGCGAACTTTACGACTGGGAGGGTAATAGAATTGAGCTGGATTTTGGCGACCGAGATAAAAAATATCAGTTTGTCGCAACGGAAAAAGATAATTGGCAATCTGTAAAGCAGTGGCTTTAAGATCCGGACGGATTAAAGCATATTATGCTCAGGGTGGCTGCAGTGCATTTCGGTATTTTGTTCTTTGAATAAGGTAAGTTCTCGGACCTTCGCAATCACCTCTTCTCTCGCGTTTGGCGTGTAGGCAATATGAAATTCGCGATCAGGATATCGAATGTAACCTCCAGGCGGAGATATTCTATAGTATTCCTCAACAAGCAAACAATATGCCATAAGCTGCATTATATGGTTTGAGTATGGATAGGAGGGGGTTCTGCCTGTTTTTATTTCTACCGGGATTATTTTACCTTTTTTAATTATCAGCACATCAGGTCTGCCGACGAGGTTGATAGACTTGGCATACAGGTTGAATCCGGGTTTTTCCATCGAGTCCTGATATATTCGCTCTCCCGACATGAAGCCGAATTTTCTTTGCCTGTATACTGCAAATGCGAACAGCGCCGATCCTAAGCAGATCAGAATGGTAACCAGAGTGGCGATGTTGTTTGGGTCTGTAAATATCATATCGTGCCGGTTAGCCAACGGAAACTAATTGATAAGAGCAATAGCGCAACACCAATACCTATCAGCGCTATGCCAAAGAAGAAAGCGATATCGGCTCTTTTTAGTTCCCTCAGCAGTACATCGTGCTGTCGTCTACCTTCTTCCAGGGCGAATATTTCCTGGTTTGATTTATCATTTAAACGAAGCCACCAGACCCTTGGGCAATAGATAAAATCACCGATTTCTGATGCAGTAACATATATTTTTTTTACCGTATTTGTACTCATTGAAATATAATCATTATCGCATATTTTTTAGCAGGTCAAATGTCGGATGGTTTGGTGAGTCACCCCATCTTTACTAGATCAGGTGATATCTGATTATTGTGTGTCCGTCTTTTTGTTCAACCGATGAAATTGCTACTTTACCTATTTCAGCGGTGGTTTGCACCTGCGTTCCCCCGTCGGCAACGGCGCCTACCGATTCGAGCCTCAGGGTGCGGAGCGGTTTATCGGGCGGGAGTCCGGGTTGGAGGTAGATCGCTTCTTTTTTCAGCGCTTCCGCAGGTTGGAAATCGATTGAAAATTTGAGATCCTTTTCAATTAATTCATTTGCCTTATTCTGAAGAATTTCTTGTATATCAGAATCTACTGTGCCCTGATACATAATAAATGGTTTTTTCCCGTGATCGCCCTTGATTGGCAGCAGGGTTGATGGCGAATAGCCAAGTAAGTAAAGTGCGAAATCGACTACATGCCCTGCTGAGTGAACTTTCATATTTTTATAACGCCTGTCCCAGTCGATAACTGCGTTGATGTGTCCGTCATTTTCCGGCACATTGCCGCTTTTCATTTTCAGATAATGCCAGACTTCTCCACCCTGATAGAGTGCCTGATACACTTCCCCTTTCCAGTTTTTTGCAGTAATAGTCCCTTGATCCGTGGGTTGACCGCCTCCCATTGGATAAAAAACAGTCTTATCAAGAGTAAGCCGATATCCATCCTTAATAGTTTCCAGTTGTGTTATTTTGGCATCGATACTCTTTGCATAGGAATCCGTCAGATAAATAAATGGATTTGTCATAAAATATTATATACAAACTGTGATTTTTATCTTACTGAGTTAAACAACTAATACGTATAATATACGTATGAAAGAGGAAAATAAATACCATGAAATTATCGAATCTCTCTATCTTGATGGCGCATTTGGAAATAAGGTGAGAGGCTTTTGGTCTGGAGATCCATTGAAAGGCAAAGAGATAAAATATTTATCTAACGGGATGGACATGATGGGTTATTTGAAGGAAGTGGGATTTATAGATACACTAGAGTTTACTCCCGCGGGTATAGTGATTGCCGGTTTATCGCTCAAGCGTGAGGCGGAAGAGGAAGATATTATTTCTCTAATGGGCGGGCAACATCCTGATTCTGAGTATGTGGAGCTCATGAAGGAAGCGTCAATATGGTACGCCAAATCGGTAACGGAAAAAGAAATTTGTTTACATGTGGAGGGGGCTTCGCCCGCTGGTACCTTCAGAAGGATCGAACTACCGATACTTTTAAGTAATAAAAACATCGATACAGTATGGAATGTGAGGCGCGAACCGGGTAAGCCCGGGCGTCTTGTTGAAGAGCTTCCGATCGAAGGCTGGTATTATCCGCAAAGGAGAAACTGGCTCAATCACACTTGGGGTAAGCTTTTGACGGAAAATCCATATGATAATCGAGATACATACATACATGCTCTATCCAGGTTGGTAATGGAGGGTGCGGAAGCTTATGGAAACATTGATGGATCAAGCGGCAATTTACACTGGAACAAAGATGAAGAACTGGCCTTGCTTTCCGGTGTGACTGCCTGCTTGTATACTCAGATGAGTCCGGAGCGGCATATAGATTATGCGTATAATTCTCTAGATCTGATTAAATATGGTAAACTGCGGTCGGCTGCTGAAAAATATCTGAAGGAGTTGTGAAGTTCAAGAGCAGATATGACGAAAATCTTTTTAAAAAATCGCTTGTAATAATCAAGTAGCACTAGTATTATATTTTAATTAGATTTAATCTTGATTTACAATAAAATGTTTTTTTCATAAAGGGTGAATGTATTTCAAAGGTTGCGCCCGCCTTTACTCACAGAATCATCGATACTTCCTCTAAGATTCCTTCAAGAACAGTAGATCCATCAATAGTTAATAATTCTGATGGTAAAATATCTTATGATACCAACGGCCGTCATATCATTCCGTGAGTTTTTGGAGGCGTTTCTGATAGTGGGCGTTTTTTTCGGTATTTCAAAGAAGCTTAACCTAGGTCGCAATTTGGAAATAATTACCGCTGCATCGGCCGGTATCATTTTATCTTTAGTTATCGCAACTGCCACATATTCATTGGGCGATCTTGCCCGAGGAGTATTTACGCATGAAAGAACCGAGATTCTCGAAGGCTACCTGATGATTTTCTCCGGCATATTTATAGCTTATGTGGTGTTTTCCCTGCATCAGTTCATAAACAGGAGCCGTGGAGGTAAGCTTATTAAAGCCCATGAATCGATGAAAAAAGGCACCTTCGACATTTCGCTTTTCATGACGATCGTGTTTCTTGTTGTTCGGGAAGGATTTGAAATCGCGCTTTTTACCGCGAGCACTTCCCTATTTGCTGAGTTTTTCCAGAATTTTTTGGGCCTGATGATCGGATTCGGTGCCGCATCGGTGATTGGTATTTTGACCTATTATGCGTATATCAGACTTCCGATCGGAAAAATATTCAGATTCACTGAGTATATGATAATTCTGCTTGGCGCCGCTTTGGTGCAGCGCGGTGTGACCGAAATATTTGAGTACGTCTTTAAGATAGAGCTTTCTGATATAGTCCGGTTACCTCTATCATTTTTGCCGGCCGGCGATACGGTTGCGGGACATTTCATCAAAAGCTTTACCGGACTCGATCCCAAGTTCAGTCTGGCGAGACTGGCGATTATGCTTACATATTTCTGTGTTATCTATATCCTGTTCATGAAGAAAAAGCGGGTATAATTAAGCAATGTTCCCCTTAAGCGATTCCACGCCCCAGCGTACCGTACCATTTGTGAATTACGGGATAATTATCCTGACGGTATTAGTTTTTTATCTGCAAGTAACCGCGGCGGATTTTGAGTCATTTGTCTATCAGTACGCTTTCATTCCGGCCGATTTCAATCTGCTGGACCCACATTCGTACAGATTCATTTTTTTCAGCATGTTTCTTCATGGTGATATTATGCATATCGTATCCAACATGTGGTTTCTTAAGATATTCGGGGATAATGTGGAAGACAGCTTAGGTCATTTTTCATATTTGCTTTTTTATTTGGTTGGAGGAGCGGTGGCTGCGATGGGGCAATATATTATCGATCCTTCAAGCCAGATACCGATGGTTGGAGCGTCGGGCGCGATATCGGCTGCTGCCGGTTTGTATTTTGTTCACTATAACCGTGCCTCCGTGCGCACACTGCTTATTTTATTTTACGGTTTTATAAGAATAGTGAGTATACCGGTCTGGGCATTTTTGGGTTACTGGTTTGTTACCCAGCTTTTATTGGGAATCGCCAGCCTCGGCACTATTGGAGGCAGTGAAGGCGGAATTGCATATATGGTTCACGTAACAGGATTTGTTTTTGGCTGTGTTCTTGGATTCATCAGTAAAAACAGTGATGTGGAAAAACCCGTGGAAATTTTATCGGGATGATTGTAAGATAGTATCATATGAAACCCTCTACAAAAGCCATCCATGCCGGGCTTAGAGCGGCAGATCCTTCCTACGGTTCGGTAGTGCCACCCATATATCCATCCTCGACTTTCGTATTTCCTAATGCGAAAGAAGGTGCGCTCCGCTTTGCCGGAAAAAGCCGCGGAATGATTTACTCCCGATTCACAAACCCGACGGTCGAGGCTCTTGAAAAACGGCTGGCTGCTTTGGAGGATGGAGAAGCTTCGATTGCGACCGGTTCGGGGATGAGTGCGATAACAATGCTCTTTTTACATGTCCTCAGAAGCGGAGATACTTTATTAGCTCACCGGGTTTTGTACGGGGGTACAATTGAACTAGTTTCTAGAATTTTGCCTAAATTTGGAATCAAGACGAAACTAATAGATTTTACCGATCCTGCTGAAATAGAAAAATCGATCGATAAGTCGGTTAAGTTATTGTATTTCGAAACACCGACCAATCCGATGCTTGAAATTGTCGATATAGCCGCAATCGCAAAAGTCGCAAAAAAACATCAGGTAATGTCGGCAATAGATAATACATTTGCCCCTCCCCCGCTTCAGTATCCGCTGAAAATGGCCATAGACGTTGTTGTCCATAGTCTCACTAAGTATCTTGGCGGTCATTCCGATGTGGTCGGGGGCGCTGTAATTGGTAAAGAAAATTTTATAAGGGAAATGTTTTCAAAAACTTATCCTTTTTTGGGGCCAACCATGTCCCCCTTCAGCGCTTATTTGGTTATGCGCGGAATAACCACACTCGATGTCAGGCTGAAAAAAATTTGCGAATCGTCCCAAAAAATCGCTCTCTTTTTAAGAGAACATCAAAAAATAGAGAGAGTTTATTATCCGGGACTTTCTGATCATCAAGGCCATAAAATCGCCAAATCGCAGATGGCCGGTTTCGGAGGAGTTATTTCATTTGAAGTAAAGGGCGGGTATTCGCCCGCGGCGAAGCTTGCCGACGGGATCAAGCTTTTTAGTCTGGCCGTATCTCTGGGAGGTGTGGAAAGCCTTATCGAGCATCCAGCGTCGATGACCCATTCGGAATTGTCGGAAGATGAGATGAGAGCATCCGGGATAAGGCCGGGATTAATACGGATATCCGTGGGTCTCGAAGACGTTGACGATCTTATTTCCGCGTTACAGAAGGGGCTTGATGAGATATAATTTGGCAAGGCCGCAGTGGCGAAATTGGCCCTCCGCAATCGGTAAGCTGATTGCTACGGCGCACAGCGTTTAGTGCGATTATTTTTACAACAAGCCGGAGTGGTGAAATGGCAGACACGCAGCGTTTAGGGCGCTGTGCCCGCAAGGGCGTGGGAGTTCAACTCTCCCCTCTGGCACAATATACTACCTGACTACCCGCTGCCATCTAATTCGGCGCGATTAACTGACCGATGCATTAGATATATTATTAGGATATAAAAGACCAGAATCGATAGATTGCTCACAAGATGATGCACAGGTGAAAAAGTGACATAGCCATTGGGGAAGACGAAAAGATTCAGCAGGAATAATACAAAGAGTCCGGTCGAACTATACTTAAAAAGTTGTCGCTGTCTTACAAACAAAAGCGGCAGAAGAGCTAGAAACAAGTAATAATAAGGCGAAAGCGAAACAGCCGCAAAGACAAGGAAAAATCCGTATATCAGCGGTTGCCTGTGCTTGGAGAAGTACTGCAGCATTAGAATACATAATATTCCTGACAGCGTGGCGCCGTATATAAGTGGAGTATTTTTTTCGGCGAGCTTAATACGATTCAAAGTATGGGTATAGTCGTCAATATATGAATCGGCCGGTTTGGCGTCTTTGGAAATAGAGATATTCATAAGCGTCGGCAAACCGATATTTATAACCTCGGAGCGGATATATTTCGCATGGAGTCCGATTTTTGTCCGCCAGGCAAGAAGTATGCGATAATCACCGAAATATATAATCAAACACAAGATCCCTGTAATAATCGTAAGACCAAATGCCGTTAAAAATTTAAGTGCCGGTTTGGAATGATTACTGTTCAGTCCGGTAAATATAAGCTGTGCCAAGACCGGCAGGGCAAATATCGCAGGAAATGCCTGCAATAGAGCCGACATACCCAAGCATATACCGCTTCGTGAATATTGTTTTTTCCCCCAGTAAATAAATGTCAGGGCGAGAAAGGGATACCATATATATTGCAGATAATTATTGCCCAGGGCGCCAAATGTCCCGAAGTATGAAAGAGTCAACGCAAGTATCAGCGACGCTTTCTTGTAACCATAGAACACCCAGATTGTTCCGGTCAAAATGAAGACTGCTATTAAGTCAAGATTAAAGATAATCAGGTAGCTGATGCTATTGCCGATATCGATGTTTTCCGCAAGCGGCTGGGCAAGCATGATCCATAAAGGCGGCGGATTAAATCCTTTGTCAAGAAGAGCCCGTTTCCAATACCCCGGGTGCGCCCTTGAGGTTATGAGTGCAACGTCTTTTTTGAATGACTGCCATCTCTTTTCCGTAAATACGGATCGCGGACAGGCGGTAAGTTCGGAGGTTGGAATCAGCTTATAGGTTTTCAGATCACGTACTATCGATACTTCTTTCCAGGATGGGTCGTTTGTTGCCAGGGCGCAGCTGTATAAATCAAAATACCCGACCTCCTTGGCATACTTTGCACCCAGGTAATAGTGGAATATTCCCCAGGTACCATATCCGGGAACTGCGAGCATGATGTAGAGGTACAACGATATGATTGTCACAATAATACTGACCGAAAAGAAAAAAGTGACGTAAGTTAAGTATTTTTTGAAAAAAAAGCGAGCGGCCCGGTTGTTCATTCCTCTACTATTCTATCAGTCCAAGTTTCCCTGCGACCTGTATGTAAAATAAGTCGAGTTGTATTAATATACGATGTCGTTTAATATAAGCGCATGGGAATACGCGAGGCGGCCATGAGATTTCTCGAATACTGCGAACTTGATAAAAATCTGTCAAAAAAAACGGTAAGGATGTATGGGTATTACCTGGAATTTTTTCGCGATTGGCTACTTAAGTTTACGCATAATCCTTCGGTTTCCAAGGAGTCGGAACACGATTTTGACGTAAGGAAAATCGATGAAAATATCGTTCGTAATTTTAGATTGTATTTATCGCATCATTATAAAAATCCCCATAAGGGCGAGCTGAAACGTCAGACGCAGACATATTTTTTAGTTGCTCTCCGCTCTTTTTTCAAATATCTGATAAAACAGAAACTGCAGGTTATGCCCCCGGAGATGATCGAACTTGGAAAACAGCGCGACCGAAGTATAAAATTTTTACTACCGGAAGAGCTAGATAAGCTTTTCAAGTCGGTGTCTACCGTCGATGAGCCCGGCATCCGTGACCGCACAATTCTTGAAGTCCTATTTTCAACCGGCCTTCGTGTTTCGGAACTCGCCTCGCTTAACCGCGATCAGGTAAACTTGGACACGGGAGAGTTCGGGGTAATCGGTAAGGGAGGTAAGGCCCGCGTTGTATTTCTTACTAAAGTAGCCACAAACTGGCTCAAGGAGTATCTTGACCGCCGCGGCGACCCTTATCGGCCGCTGTTTATCCGTTATTCCGGCCCCAAAAGCGAAGAGGGCCTGACGGATGAAAAATCGCGTCTTTCTGTGCGTTCGATTGAGCGGATGGTCGACAAATACCGTAAAATCGCCGGTATCCCCTTCCGCATCGGTCCGCATGTATTGAGACACTCGTACGCAACGGATTTGTTATCGCACGGGGCGGATTTGCGGTCCGTTCAGGAAATGTTGGGACACAAAAATATTTCGACGACCCAGATTTATACCCATGTTACCAACACAAGGTTAAAAGAAATTCATGAAAAATTTCATTCAGGCAATAAGTAAGCGATCCCTTTATTTGGTGATTGCT
>CAYYYG010000011.1:0-28604 GCA_964476135.1 uncultured Gammaproteobacteria bacterium
TTGCGGAATCATCTTAAACTACTAGAACTGTTTGCATATTTATTGAACTGCTGCTTCACTTATAATTCTTATTTCTGGCTTGGGAGGAATCGGTGCCGACGTGACTGGGGACGCCTGCAGTAAGCTGTTTATAATCTCAAATAAACCGATACTCGTAAAAAATGCCGAACAAGCGAAGAATGTGTCTGCGATATCGCCATTCCAATAGACCCCGATAGAAGTACGATAAAGAAATAACAAATCCGCAGTTCCTTGTAACATCATGCCGAATGCAAAAATATATAGACTTGGGTGTATTTTACCGCTACCTATCCTGATCGCGACTAATGCAATCGTGATGGTAAGTACGTCACCAAAAGGATAGTAAATATTGATGATTTTTTCAATCAGAGATAAATCTGAAGATATATCAGGTCTAGCAAAAAAACTATAAATTCCCACTAAGGAAACTATTGCGATTATCGCTGAATCTCTTATCACATTTCTCGAAATCAAATTCTGATATATTTTCATCATGTAGAATGCTCCGATTGCCATAAATGGATAATACATCGAATAAAATAGGTCAGCAAATGAGGGGTATGGAATTTCGGTCAATAGAAAAAAAGTGTAGTATACCCAAATAATATTTCCGGCCCAAAAACTAATTAATCCAAGACCGAGAAACAAAAGCATTTTCCCGAGGTTACTTTTTATCCCGAAAGCAGTCGCATAAAACACTGCAATTATCCCTCCGATAAAGTAGCTCATTCCGTATACGAAGTTATATAAAAAATTCCAGGCGGTCGCATGATGAGGAAGTGTATATAGCCAAACGTTCCAACCTGCCGTAAAAATGAAAACTGAAATAAACAGGGCTAAGAGTAGTTTACGATGAAATTTCATATTGTGTAAATTGTACTAGAAACAGTATATACTGATCTAAATAGCAAAGTCAATGTTCTTATGGGACTATTTAAATTTTTCAATAATGACCGCCACGACAACGAAAACGCCAATGATGTAGCGCATCAAATACTAAACTTTACAAAAAGCATCGTAGTACGGGAAGATCTTGCAGAAAGCTTACGTGAAAAGTTAAAAAAAGAGCCTCAATATAAGTCGGCTGCTCCCGTTATTAGACTAATCCAAGAATATTTCCTGTTTGAAGATTTCATTACTCATAACAAGCCATTGGTAATCATAAGGCCCTACACAAAAGAGTCACTGAGAGAAGAAATAAGGACTAAATTCTCAATCAATGAGCTGCCAAATGAATTAAAATTAATTTTTTTACCCAAGAAAGAGCAGTTATTCCAAACATATCTGGCATACACGTCAGAAATGTCGCAATATATCATAAATCAGGTAGGATCAGCTCAACTACAATCAATTTATAATCAAGTCACTTCCCAGTCGCCTTTTGCCGGAATAGACATCACTGCTAAGGATGTTCAAGTACAGGTTATAAAAAGATTTTCACAGGTAGATGAGGAGGAGCTCACGGAACTATTTACCAAAGTAAACGCCGTAATCTATCAGCACATAGCCGTATCGTTTGGAGAATCAACCGCAATGGACATAACACAGAAGTGCTATGCCCGATTTAAGGAAATATACGATTACGACCTTATCACTTCCTATCTTAAAGTCATACCACCGGGGGTCCTTGACAAAGAACGCGTTGCTTTTATGACCAGGTCTGATTTGGAAAACGAAGCCATGGCCGTTGCCGTGGAGAAAATCCGAAGCAAACAACTGGAAGAAGAAAAAGAAATAATCGAAAAAAAAGTCGAAGAACAGACTGCAGTCATCAGAAAAGAAAAGGAGGCACTAAAACAAGCAGTACTCCATTCTCAGGAAAACGAGGCAAAACTCCTAGCATCAGTCCGTGGTTTGACAATCGGCTTCATTCTGACCGATACGTCTAATTCGATAATCACTCTTAACTACGCCGCAAGAAGGATTCTTCGCATTCTTGAAGAAGTGGAGACGGTCGGCGATCTCGAAAAACATTTCGCCGGAACTATAGAAATAGCAAAAACCATCGAAGAATGCCGCACTAAAAAACAACCACAAGAATTTAAAGAGATTGATCTCAATGGATCTATAATTCATGTGACAATAACACCCGCATTCCTGAGTAATACCGACCGGGAATATGTCGGAAGCGTTGTACTAATCGAAGATATTACCGAAAAAAAACGACTCGAACGTACAAAAGATGAATTTTTTGCGATAGCCTCACATGAACTGCGCACCCCCTTGACCGCAATCCGGGGATCGGTTTCAATTCTAAAAAGCTATTACTCTGACAAAATTTCAGAAGGTGACATTCCTCAACTTATAAGTTACATCGACACTTCCGCAGATAGGTTAATTAATATAGTAAACGAATTCCTGAGCGTCTCAAGACTTGAGCAAGGAAGAATCATATTCCTCAAGGAAACTTTCTCAATTGCAGAAATAATTGAAAATGTTGTCCGCGAAATGCATTTTTTGGCTGAAAATAAATCAATAGCGCTTAAATTCGAAAACAGAACAGTCGACAATCCTCTAGTTATTGCAGATAAAGATAAATGCAAACAAATATTAATAAATCTCATTGGGAATGCGGTGAAATTCACCGATAAAGGAAATATCACCATATCACTGCAAAAACTTGAAAATTTCGTTGTCATATCCGTTGCAGATACAGGGACAGGTATCTCTCCGGAAAATCAGCGACTTCTTTTCAGAAAATTTCAGCAAGCAGATAATGATATTTTTTCCCACGATGCAAGTAAAGGAACTGGATTAGGACTCTATATCAGCAAAAAACTAATAGAAAACATGGGTGGCACTATAAATCTCGACCGTTCGGAGATTGGTCAAGGCTCGACTTTTTCATTCACTCTGCCGCTTGCCGGCAATAAATAATTAGCACCCAAGAGCCGCCCTACACTGCTCTTTTGCACCTGCAGGAGCCTGATCGCATACAGCGCAGGCTGAGGCTTTATCTTCACTACTGACTGTGCCCTCAGTGCTTGGAGTTTTTATGTCCTTCATCATTTCGGCTGCGCCCTTCATCATGGCGCTCATATCTGTGAAAGTACGATCTGTCGGAATCTGGAACAAAGAGTTGTCTGGACTCCAGGACTTACAGCCATACTCCACTTCCCTATTAAAATCTACGGTCTTTGGAGCATTAGCTAATGCTTTAGAATTCACATCTTCCATCGCGGCCAATGATATCTTCATAGCCGACTGCAGCTCATCCATCCAAATATATACGTCTTTTCCGTCCGAGATCATATGAGTTGTAAGAGTTTGTCCTTCTGATTTTGAAGTAAAATCACCACGCATTTTGCCGCTGGAAACACGCATCACACCCTCGCTCCCCGATTCTTTATCTGAAAAAGTACACTCCTGATTTTTCATACCCATCAAATTTTTCAATGAGGCTTTCTGGAGAGTCGACAAATCTCCTTTAGAATTATTGGAGCTGACGACATCGTTTTCAATACCACTTGGTCTGGTTGACTGCTTATTCATAAAAAGATAACCTCCAACACCCAAAAGAAGCAAAACAAGTACAATAATTGGAATGAGAATATTTTTTTTCATATGTAAGGAGTATACATGATTGACCGTCATAACGCAATATTTTGCCTTTATAAGATATAATATATCATGACAACTATCATAAAGATCTCAGCTGTGATTTTTGCCTGCCTAACCGTCCTTACGGTCGTGACTTATCTCGTCATAAACGCCAACGCAAATAGATCGGTAGAAAATAATCTCAAAAAATTTGTATCAAGAGTTAAAAATGACCTAACAATCAAAAATAACAATTGGGACACGACGCGCTATAATGCCGACCCCGAAACACCCCACCCTCATGGATCAGGAGGATTTGCAAGCCCACTTTATATAATCACATCCGAAGGTTATGTTATAGAAAGAAGCAACCCGATAGATGGATTTCTGGATTCGTCAGATTATAAAAGGCTGACAGAATTTATTAATCCAAAAACCATATCGCCGGTCTCAAACGAATCCTGGCGCATTATGTCAAAGCCTTATTCTGACGAAAAATATAAGGCAAAAATACTAGCGGTTGCTGCCTGGTTCAACCCAGATAGTAATAATATCGAAAACATTGATTCAGTACTCACGGACAATCTCGACTATATCGTATCCCACCTTAATAGCACTGCGAATGGAATCGACGTATCATCGATAGACATCCGGCAAACACATTACGCCGTCACTTTCGAAATAGTCGATGTCTATAACAGAATGATGCTTAATAATGGTCGTATGCCGACTTACATTGATCCAAGCTATGTCGCGGCTGCGCTCGAGAGAGACGGTAAAATAGAAAAAATAAGAAATAAAAGTAATAAAGAATCTTTTCTTATCTATACAGAAGCAATTAGAGATGAATCCTCAACTGTGCGCGGTGTTATCGTTGCCGGAGAATCTCTAAAATTATCGGAAAAAGATCTTTCGGCATATCTATATTTTTCAATCCTAGCAAATGTTATAACCACTATCGTCTTGACTACTATCATAAATAAAATACTGAAAAATAGTAAACTGCAATCAAGCATGCGTGCAAAATTACCAGGTAAGATTATCTTCGATCTCAAATCTTGCTCGCTTACGGTAGACAATATAAAAACCGATATCCCATTCGCATCTAACCAGTTCTATCTTTGCAAAGCGATATTTTCAAATCCGCGAAAAAGATACGAGCTTGATGAAATACTCGACAAATTCGGCGAAACCGATAGCTCAAACTGGCGCACCGCTTATGACACGGCAATTGCAGTAAATAAAAAAGCCGGATACAAGATTATTGAATATAAAGATAAAACATTTATAATGAACCCGGATATATCGCAAAAAGCTCAATTCCTTCGTTGAAATATTTGAGTCACCCTCACTCTCAGTTGATTCAAGGTGTCGAATGTTATCTTTCCTTATGTTAATAATTCGACGAGTCTATGATAATCATCATTTATACGATAGTATTGATATTAGCTGGCTATAATATTGAAATTTCAGATAAGCAGAAAGAGGTTAAACGTGGCATGCCTTTTTACCGCAGCATCAGCATGTACGAAAATAAAGAAAACAGTTCTGAAACAATACGTATCGGAAGAACGCTCTTGAAAATAAAATAAATATACTCACTACCTTCTTTTTCTTGCGGCCATGTTTGCCGCGACCGCGGCTCCAATAACAATTCCCGCCATTCCTGCCATATGCTTTAATCTAGATTTAGCTTTTTCTTTCTCCTGTTCAGACAGAATATCCAGTTTTCCTTCTGGATCTTTCTTAAGCAATGCTTTTGACCGCTGATAAATCGTTCGGGCAGTCGAGGCAACCACCAAACCGTCAGCGACTTTTTGCGGCCAACCAGGAAACTCCATTGCAACAACATTCGCAACCGACCTACCGGCACGGGTACCCCAAATATCTAAAACCGGTACCTCACCATTCTCCGGAAGCACTCTACCCCTCGCCTCAGCTGCTGCACGGAGGACGCTAGGTACTGGCTGCATAATAGTAGCAGCGCTTGCTAGTATAGCTCCGATCTCATCACCACGTTGTATTGCTGTAAACTGCCTAGCTAAACCCTTAACCCCCTCCCCGATTCGATCTGCCTTGGCGTCTGAGTTTGGACTTTCTACTACATTTACAGATTTATCTCCCTCCTGCTGCTTTTGTTTTTTGTGCCTAAATAGCGCGCCATCTATTGCATCTAAGCCTTCACCAACTGCCGTAACAACCGAAGATGCGGTGCGCCATCGATTCGCATGCTTTTCTTCAGGACGATTCCCAACATAAGCCATAACGGCTCCGACAGCAACAAGCCCGGTCCCGATCGCAGTTACGTTATTAGGGGTCAGATCGGTATTATCATGAATCCATTCGGCAATTCCCCCGGTTACCTTGGAAAAAGTGCGTCTTAGAGCCGAATTGCGCGAAAATTCATTTTTTTCACTCATAAAGTGCCAGTTTACCAGAAAATACTGGAAAAACTGTGTTTTAAGTCGTATTCACTCTAACAATACAATATGAATTCCGAATAAGATAATTAACTCTCGATGAATATTTACCTTGTAAACCATGATATGATTTAGTATGCATTATAGGATCGTTTGTCGATATTTTATTTTTCTACTTCATGTTGCCGCTTTCTTATATATGACTCCGAAAATCGCTATTGCCGCAACATATTCCAATAGTAATGGCACAAATTCAAGCACATGTGCGTCAGATCATTTTGAAGATCTCCAGGACAAACTATGTAAACCTCTTACTCATCCCGAATACGGATTTAATACCTCTAAATTCAACGCAGAAGCCGGTAATACAATTTATAACCTTCAGAATTGTACGGAATCCGGACTAAGATCGCTTCTCGCCTCAATCGGACCGCTTGGAGGCACCGTAAATATTCCATCGTGTACCATACTATTAAATGGTCCTCTAGAATTACCGAGCAACATCTTATTTCAGGGTGCCGGAAAAGCAAATACTATCCTTAGAGCAGACATCAACAGCGCTGATCAGCTTATCAAGCTAAAAGACAAAAAAAATATCATCATAAGGGATTTATCACTAGACGCCGATAATAAATATCTGCAGACTCTTTTAATATGGTACGCTGACAATATCCTGCTGGAAAGAATCAATGTGTATAATTCCGCCCGGACTGCGGTTGAGCTGCGATATATCAATAAAATAACAGTACGGGATATCTCCGCCAATAATTCTGGTACATACCATGGAATAGTCATAAAAGACTGCATGAACGAATCGCCAATTCCCAATCTTGCACGTTGCGAGTCTCAATATGCAAGCAGTACACATACATATGGATCTCTATGGACGACTGACTTTCTTATTTATTCCAATCTCGTTTACTACAACAAAGACCATGGACTGGATATCCACGGTGTAAAAGGCGAAGTCGCCGGCAACGTTTCTCATTTCAACGGATATGGATCTAAGTTCATGGACTCAATAGACCTGGATATTCACCATAATACATTCGATGGCAGTACCTCTTGGGGTTCGCATATAAACATATCTGTCGATGTACCCAACCATGTACCCTCAAATGTTGCGTTCTATAACAACAGATTCATTGGATCCCAGTCAGATTTTCCAATAAGAATCGCCGACCCAGCCACCAACATCAGACTCGCCTACAACACATATAGCGGGAATGTGAATAATAAATTACGCATCACAGCAGCCTCGGCTAACGTTTTTGTATGCGCGGATGGTGATGACGCTCAAATGCCGGTCGACGGAAATTCGCCGACAGTCCTATCTCCCTCAGAATGTCTGAAATACCAATCAGTCATTTCTCCTACTCCGACCATATCAACGCCATCCCCAAGCATACCGCCCTGCATGCTAAAAAAAAATGGAGACGCCAATTGCAACAACAGTGTCGATATAATCGATTTCCAGATTTGGAGAGAGGAATATTTTTCCGGGTGCGGTGAAGCCTATATTGCAAACTGCGGAGCAAACGATGATGGTATCGGATCGTTAATGGATGCTAATTTTAATGGATCAACAAATACCTCATCCAGTCCGGACACGATAGTAAACCTCGTTGATTTTGAAATATGGAGAAAATACTATACCCTGCCTTAACCACCGGATATTTTTGCTAAATCGTCAATACTAGGGTCATAGGGAGCCATACTTATATTAAATATCGACTGCTTAATTTTTTCGTCTGATTCTGTAAAATCCGGCTGATAAGATAAAAACACATTTACAAATCGCTTTCCATTTTCTTCGGCCACATAGAGGACAAAATAAGGATCATGAGCATCGTTCTCCACTGCCGAAAAATAGTGCGCACGCTCCTCATCTGCCAAGCTACGCGCATCCGTCTGTGATAGATTCGCTTTTCTCAATAACCCGTAAAGAGGACCCGGATAGTGTAATTCCAAACGGTCGAGGTTATTTTCTTCATTAAGTACTTTTAAGATGTAATCCAATTCTTCCTTTGAGAATTCGCCGACATAATAAGAATTTACGGCAAAATTGATCTCCGTCTGTAATTTATCTATCCGTGCCTGCGATACAGGATTCTCAATCATCCGCTGCAACTTTTCGACTATACTCATATTTATCCTCTACCGGGCAGCTGTGATTCTCTTAATGCCGCGTTCTGCTCGACCACATCCTCAGCTGAGGACATTACGACACCGTCACTCGCAACGTGTATCTCTTTCCTTGCGGCTCCAGTTGTTACCTCAGCTCTTCCTGGCACTTTATTCAGTCTTCCTTCCGTGTGAAATTGTGTCTCGTCTTTTGCAAGACCGGCAAGTTTTGCATCTATTTCCTTATCTGTCAATTTTGGATCATTTATCAATGCGTCGAGTTCACTTTGAAGTATTTGATTTCTAGTTAATCCTTCTCCATTTTCAGACATTTATGTTTTCACCTCCCAACTTATGCGAAATTATATCACCGTATCATGATACGAATATACCAAATCTAGATAATTCTGTAAATCATACTCGTCACAGTTTTCACCACACCAAAGTCGATTCCGATTTATTTGGATATTATTATTGCTATAATAATCCCCATGTCATCGATAAAACTAGGAATTGTCGGTCTACCCAATGTCGGTAAATCTACCCTGTTCAACGCTTTGCTAAAAAAACAGGTTGCCGATGCTGCAAACTATCCATTCTGCACTATAGAGCCCAATGTCGGCATTGTTGAGGTACCCGACGAGAGACTTCCCATACTTGCCAAAACGGTAGGTACCACCAAAATTATCCCTGCTGTCGTTGAGTTTTATGATATAGCTGGTTTAGTACGCGGGGCTTCAAAAGGCGAAGGATTAGGAAATAAATTTCTTGCCCATATCAGAGAGTGCGCCGCAGTCATAGAAGTCGTCCGGCTTTTTGAAGACACCGAAGTGATTCATGTGGCCAACAAGATTGACCCTATAGACGATATTAAAACTATAGAAACAGAACTGCTGCTCGCCGATCTAGAAACCGTACAAAAACAAAAAGAACCGAAAGGAAAAGCACCGAAAGAAGAGTTCCAAAAGTACGAAATTGTTCAAAAAATTAAGAATAATCTTGATCAAGGACTATGGGCTAATAAAACTAAATTAAGCGAAGAAGAATTAGAACTTATAGTAAGTTTGAATCTGCTCACAATGAAACCTGTAATTTACTTATTTAATGTTTCCGAAAAACAGCTGGAAATTAAACCGCAAACTGAGAAAAAGATTCAGGAAGTTCTGTCAGCCTGTCATCCGGAAAGTACCATGGATAATTGGCTATATCTGAATGCCAAATTGGAAACTGAAGTGTTGGGTTTCTCGGAATTGGAGCAGAAAGAATATCTCAAACAATACGGACTGGAAGAAACCGGTCTAAACCGGTTGATCAAAAAATCCTATGAAACGCTCGGGCTCATATCATTTCTGACGGCAGGTGAAAAGGAAGTTCGTGCATGGACGATTACAAAAGGCACTATGGCGCCACAGGCCGCAGCCGTTATACATACTGACTTTGAAAAACATTTCATCAAGGCCGATATCGTCAAATACAAGGAATTTGTAGAAGATAATGGTTGGTTTGGAGCACGAGAAAAAGGAAAAGTGCAAACTGTTGGAAAAGACCACATTATGGATGAGGGCGACGTGGTCGAATTTAAGGTCAATGTATAAGATTAGTTTTTTCTACTGCAATTCTTCGGCTTACTAAATCAACATTCGGACATCCAACTTTTGAAAAGTTACCGCAGGCTCTCTGTAAATCATCTTTAGATATATCTCTCCAAAAATTACCGGCAATCCCGAGCATAGCAAGGGCAATACATTGACACTCATTAGCAGAACTGCAAGCCTCGACTAAGCACCCTTGCGTACTCCGAAGAACTGCAGCCATCGACTCCGATTCAATAATTTGCATTAAATTATACGTCAACAAACTCATATCTTGTAATATCTGGAAGTGTCTGTCCTGTTTGCTCATCTTTCTCTAACATATCTGGATAGGAATTTAGAAAATCTTTTTTTAGATTAGAAAATAGCAATTCAAGTGTCTGTATTGCTGCCTGAGGAATCCGTTTCTCTACCTGATTTTTATGGGCAAAAAAGGTACCACAACTTGTGAATCCAATAATCAGTGCGAACTTTGCCGTCATAAGTCTCAGATAATTCTGATCAGAAAAAGCTTCTTCCAAATCCGGAACATAGTTGGCACCAGTTAAAATCTTCTTACGGAGCTTCTTGAATTCGCGCTTAAAATCAATTCTCCAATCAGGTTGAATCTTATCTAAATCAGAATTGATTTTTACATTATAATAGCGCAATTTACTAAGAAAAACCTTTTTATTATGCCTAACCTCTGGAGATGGGTTATCACAATCGCAATCACCCGTCCACCGGCCAAACCCATGTGAACAGCTCCAACTTGATGCTCTAATTTCTGCTTTCGGTTTTTGGGGCTCGGCAAGAAGCCTTTTCACCTCCATAGGCACAAATCCGCGTGACTCAAGCACATCGTGCATCCGCGCAAAAAACAGATCTAGATATCGAACATGGTGACCGATTGTTTCACCATCGATCGCAGAAATTTTATTTTTATGAGGCTGATGTGATAAGTCTTCCAAGAAACTGTCGGCATTTATAGTGGCCTGACGGTTAAAAGCTATCTGACCACTTAACGCTGAGTCTGCCAAAATAGCGTTAATACAAGACCCATCCGGAAAACTTATCGCACAAACACAATTCTGAGGCGACACGCTGCCATCCGCTTGTTGCCTGGACTTATCATCGAACGAAACCTGAAAGTCCCGAAGAGCAACATATTCAAAGCCTATTCTGGAAGCAATATTAATTACTCTCGAGTCAACAGCCATTTCCGGACAAAATAACCCTTTTGGAGTGAATCCGAAGTCTTCAAAATCAATTTCACGTGTCAATTCTAGAATGGTTGCTATATCGGCATCAGGGAGGAGCGGAAGTATGATGTGCACAGGTGGACCGGATAATACATGATACGCTCTATCCTGGAGAGATCTGATTTTTACCATAAGGAGGGTAAAAAAAGAACTCCATCCAGATAGCTCACCCGCCGGATACGCTTTCTCAAACCAATACCTCAGCGAAGGAAAAAAAGTGATATTGCTTTGTCTCAGAACCCGATCCATGTCGGCTCTAAGAAAAACCGGAAGATATGATTCCATCGCAATTTTATAATTCACCTCCGACAATAATCGAAAATGCACTCCCGCTCCGAGCTCAGGCAATCTAATAGATGGCCCTATCTGGCCACGTCTTTCCGGCTGATAGAAGTGAAAAAAATGACCAATCATCTTTTCTTTCTCTGACTGAGAATATATTTTTACATCCATTATATGCAGAATTAATTTGAAATCTGACCCGTCGTCTTACGATACTCGAATCTAACACTAGCCTTATTAATCTCCACGATGCGGATCTCGACCCCATCAGCCTTGAGCCATCCCGTCATAATTCCGGCAAATCCGCCAAACCGGTAATTAAGATCTTTTTCCTCGCCGTCCGCAATTACTGTGACGACAGCTTCTTCAAAACAGTCATTACAATTTGAGGGCATGGGACTTATAGATTTCAGTTTAATGCGCGTTTGGGAGTTGAGATTCTTAATTTCCCCGCTGTTTAACGTATATGTTGCATTCTGTAAGAGCTCAGACTCTTTTTGACTTTTATCGCTTTTAATTAGTACATAAAAAAGCGACAATACGATTATAAGGAAAAAAATAAGAACCGCTATCTTATATCTTATTTCATGTAATTTTGGTTTCTTCATTTTTTTTATGATATTAGATTATATAGGAAAATAACCAGCTCTCCACGACTGGAAATCGGCCAGAGTAACCTGACCGTCGCCGTTGAAATCCGCTGTAATACCTGTTGATATTTTAAGATATTCCTTACGCCATATTTCAAAATCTATGAGGTCAGTATCGTTATCGCAATCCGAATCTCCAGTTACTCTTTTAGGACAGCTTGTTATCGGCGTCGGAGTAATGGTGAATGTTGGCGTCGGTGGTTGCGTTACGGCTACACAGCTCGGTGTCTGTGCTGTCCTACCGATGCATTTGGCCCCCTGTGGATCATCTGCCGGTTGCTGATCGATCTCAACTGCCTGCAGTGCGCTCGCGGTTCGACCACACTCAGCCGAATTCTGTCCATACAAATCTGTGCAGGCCTGCAGCAGCGACCTATATGCATAATTAAAGTTAGTCGTCTGAGTAAAATACAAACTCAGTGCCCTGTACCATATCTGCAAACTCTTCTCTTTACCTATACCGACAAGATTGCAGCCGTTAAATCCTCCACCTTCTGACATAAGATAAAACCCCTTAGTCATAACATTTAAGTTAATATGAATTCCCCCGGAATCATTTGCGGAACAGGAATAGTATGGAGAAAAAAGCCTGTCAGGATGTGGTGAACGTGGGTTAGCAGGTGGGTCGTCGGCGCGTCTTATTACTCCTAATGTAGTATCTTCACCAAGCTGCCAATCCGGATCCACTCCAAATGCCATAATATCTGCCATAGCTTCATTGAGAGCTCCCGGCTGGTTACTTGAGATCAAATTAGCTGTATTTTCAACCACGCCGTGTGTAAATTCATGTGCAATCACATCCTGTGACACCATACCGCTACAGAATACTAATTGACTATAAGGCGCCTTCGCCCAGAGAGCATTGGGGCATTTTGTTTGCGTGGTTAGATTTACGAAAGCTAAAGCCGATGAGCCTTTATTATCGTAACTGTCGCGGCTAAAAGTATTTTTATAAAAATTATATGTATCACCAAGATAATTATAGGCTCCGTCAACATCCCTTTTTCCGGTTACAGCTCCACCCTCTCGCCGAACTACCGGACAATTGGTAACCC
Organism: uncultured Gammaproteobacteria bacterium; assembly: GCA_964476135.1. GTDB lineage: Bacteria > Patescibacteriota > Microgenomatia > UBA1406 > GWC2-37-13 > CAYYYG01. Next base: position 12,926 of record CAYYYG010000011.1, read on the forward strand.
CGTTATCACAATCATATATGACCCTATCTAGTGCTTCGTCCACTAAAGACTCTTCATAAAGGATTGACCCATCGACACGACTAACGACATATTTTTTTGCGAACGGAACCAAATTGTTGTCCGCTGTAATAACCACTTCTGCCGCCGGATACGAAATCGGGTCTTTTGAAGTTCCAATCAGCCTGCCACTATAAAATATATCTGAATTCGATCTAATCACCGGATTTATGGTGGAATCTTCTGTCATGGCTTGCTTTATTGCTCTCCAGCCTGCATCAATTAGAGAAATTGAAGGTGCAATTGACTGAGGTTTGGCCAATAAATTTCCAGCAACTGCATAAATATCGTTCTCCGATGCTAAATGTGCTGAGAAAACCGCTCCAAATATCGGGATACCGTCTATTGTTTGACGGTAAAAAAAATGCCGCTTTCCGTCGCTCTCCTCAAGCGTGCGAGTCACCTTCAAATTTTTAACAAAATCGGGTGGAAAAATTCTTTTGCCTGTTTCTACTGCCCTATCTTCGTTTGACATAACGCCCTTCACGTTATCATCTTTAAATTGTGGCTGTTTATTAATAAAATCGACAACTGCGCCCATTCCGCTCTCATTACTTGAAAATAAAGCCGAGCCGTCGGACGAAATAAAAAAATGCATCGTGTCGCTTGCAGTGCTGATGTCTGAAAAAGTAGAAATCTGGTCCCCTTCAATCGTAAACGGCACTTCCGCAATAGTATCATGAGTTACTTTTTGCTTGAATGAACTGGCGGTTATAAAAATAATCAGAAAAACTGCCAGCCAAAATAATACGGACTTTACACGCATATTTAATCGTACCACAATCCATGTAGACACGGCAACACTATGATTCTATCGACCGAGAATTATAAACTTTTATATAAATCACCCAGAATCGCAGCGAAGAAAATAATGCGAAAACAAAGCCGGCAAAGCCATCAACGAAACCCAAGTGCCTAAAATACATCAGAAAAAATGTTGAAATCGGTTTCCATATAAAATAACAAGGCAGACACAAATCTTTATTATTTTTAATAATAAGCTCCGCATCAAGCGTTGTATAACGATTCCATCTGATGAGATATCGCGAAAAATCAGGATCTGCATAATGTAATAAGTCAGATTTAAGATGGCCCACTTTTCCATTTTTATCTATAAGCTCTACGTTTTCATGAACATTGGTGCATGGAAATTTCATTTTTCCTCTTTTATATAGTCTGATAGTATAATCAGGGTACTGACCTCCTTTTGTAAGGAACCTGTTAAGAAAATAATTTTTCCGCGGGACCCAGTAAGCATCATTATCAGAGTTATCTATAACCTGCATTATCTCCTTTTTCAATTCATCAGATAAGGCTTCGTCTGCATCAAGTTGTAAAATCCAGTCGCCATTTGCCGCATCTATAGACTTCTGCTTATTAATGTGGAACATTGGTGGATTGTCGGCAACTATCACTTTAATCTTAGAGCCGTAGGATTTGGCAATTTCCACCGTTTTATCTTCGGATCCGCCGTCGACTATAACTACCTCATCGACCATATCGTACGCCGAATCTAAAGCGTGATGAAGATTTTTTTCTTCATTAAAAACAGCTATACAGAGAGATAATTTCATATACTTATTATATAATAAGTGAATACTATGGTCGGCACAATCACACAAATACTCGCATTTGGGATTCTGATTGCTAATATATTCATTGGTGCTTTAATAATACTATACATAATCAAACTCATAGCCGGATATAAATTATTCGATCATTTAGTAAATTTCATACGGCCGTATGCTTTTACATTATCTTTCCTTACGGCACTCGCATCGCTGATTGGTAGTTTGTTTTTTTCTGAGATCGCAAAATTCCAGCCCTGCACCTTATGCTGGTATCAGAGAATATTCATGTATCCCCTGCCGCTTTTATTGTATATCGCAATTATAAAAAAGGACATAACTATAAGGCCGTATATAATTGCAATGTCGGTTGTCGGGATAGTCATTGCGATATATCATTATTTCATCCAGCTATTTCCGGAATCGAGTCCCCTACCTTGTGAGGCTTTTAGTCCTGTTTCTTGCGTAAAAGGTTACACATTCTACTATGGCTTCATCTCAATACCATTTATGTCAGCAACCGCTTTCCTTTTGATTATCATTCTGTTATCAATCGTAAGGCAAAATAAAAATGCGTAAATTAATCTTCGTACCCCACAAAATACTCACTACACATACAGAACCGGTCCTAAAATTCGATTCCAAACTCAAAAAGCTCGCTATAGATATGGAAGAACTTCTGGTAGCACAACAGGACCCCCCAGGAGTAGGTTTAGCCGGACCTCAAATAGGAGTCGGAAAGGCAATTTTCATTATGAAGCCAACACCCACTTCAAAAACCGAAGTAATAATAAATCCCGAAATTCTAGAGACTAAAATCAGTGCTAATGGCGACATGAACTTGGAAAATCCAGATAATAATACTGAACTTGAAGGATGCCTTTCGATCCCTAAAATATGGTCACCGATCGAACGGGCAAAGAGCGTCAAATTAAAATATCAGGATTTATCAGGTAAAATCACTACGAAGTGGTTTCACGGATTTCGTGCCGTAATAGTTCAGCATGAAGTTGATCATCTTCAAGGAGTGCTTTTTACGCAACGAGCAATCGAACAAAAAAGAAAACTATATAAAGAAGATGGTGAATCTCTGGAACCGTTAAAAATAGGTTAACTTTATCTCACATTCAGTCGTAAAGCCGGACCTACTTCAGGAATTATTATGTTGGTGTTTGTATCAACCATCTTTGTTCTTTCATTACCCTTCTGAGCGACCAGACTCACCATAGTAACACCTGGTTTTTTCACCCTTACAACAAAAGATACTAAGTCGTCATTATGAAAAATCAGTTGACTTGACTCGGTAATTCTTTTCACGCCTGTCACGGAAACATAATCAGCGTTTGGATGGGGGTATATGTCGACAGTTTCCTTGACTGAAGATACGCTAACAACTTCCAACGCATTCGGATCGTAACTGAACAATGCATCATAGCCCGTAATTTCGGCACCTAATGAATTCGCTTTTAACTTCAAGACCACCTGATCTCCTACCTGATATGATTGCTTTCCGCCCTCATCTACCAATGTCATACTCGCAACATTTTCGGGCGAAAATGACTTTACCTCATCTCCCTTTGTAAAAAGACCGGTCTTTCTTGAACCAAGCAATGCGAACATCAAAGCAAAACATACTACAAATACCACGATATATAAAATTATCGAAAAATGTTGTCTGTTTTTATAGATTAGTTTATACATAGTTATATTTAATACTAATACAATTTTAACTCGCTTTGCAAGCGCATTGGTTTTAAGTTATAACTCATCGTATTTTACATTCAGTGACGCGATTACAAGTGACCAATCTTGAGTGTCGACTATACCATCGAGATTCAAATCTGCATTTGCTAATGTGGGAGCGTCGGTCTTCCCTAGATTATTCTGTATAAGTGAGGTGTCATATGCGTCAACGACTCCATCCTGGTTCGGTAGGTCGCCGACCAGCATATATATATTGCTAAAATCCAGAGTATTCTGTCCGGCGACTATATTAATTTCACCCGTTGAACATCTATAAGTTCCTGCTTTTGTTTCTGTGGGCGCTGCGGCACAAACCTTTTTCTGAACGTGTTTAGGCCCTTTAACATAGACTCTATACCCTGATCCCGGCGTGACATCATTGAATCCAACTGCACCAGACCAGACACCTTGTGCATTAACTGTAAATGTCCCTGTTTGAGCACCAGATAGGAAACCATCCTTTCCAACCATTACCTTAATATTCATTGCCGTTCCGTTCGTAGGCGTAGCTAAAATTCCCTGAAATTTAAGCTTCATGTTCAGTACTACACTGCCCGTTGGCGGCGTGATAGTAACAGTGGGAGTAATAGTTCCAGTTACTGTAGGTGTAAGAGTACCGGTAACAGTAGGAGTCAATGAACCACTGCCAAATGTAAAATTACCAGTATCAACGGTACCATAACTATATGTGTTACTTGAAATATTACCCACGACCTGGCTTGCTGCGGTATCGAGAACGATGGTACCAGCTCCATCCGCCGTACCTTTATACTTAACAACCATAGTGACTGTCGACGGCAGATTCGCGTCAGGAGCCGGATTAAGTGATGTTAAGTCGGGATCAACCATTACGTAAGAAACTCTTGCCGATGTTGCAGTTATATTACGAATCATAGAAGCCGCTCTGACAACATCGCCGGGGCTCGGCAATGGCCTCGGAATCGTTACGTCTACAGCTGTTATTGAAGCTACGCCGGTCGCCTTAAAAGTCAAGTCTAGCCCTGAAATTTTTTGTGTACTTGCATTTCCCGTTGAAATATTAACGGTCATGGACTGTTCCGTATTTAATGGAAAATTTCCTGTTTTAGGTGTATCGATTACATTAACCGTCGCACCGCCTGCTGGAACAGTTGGAGTTAAAGTTGTGCCAGTTGGCGCTGTGGGAGTTGCTGTCGGTGGGGTTATCGTGACATTTCCTGTAGTATACGTCCCTGATGTGGTTCCGGCGATTGCATAAACATTACCTGTGATATTACCAACAACCTGTGACGCCGCAGTGTCTAGCGCAATGGTGCCACCATTAGCGGTCGCCTTATATTTTACCTGTAAGGTCACTTGGGTAGGTAGATTTGCATCAGCAGCAGGAGTCAGACTGGTTAGATCCGGATCAACCATTATGTATGAAGCATGTGCTTTTGCCGGCAAAATGGAGTAAATCATTTTCGCTGTTCTCACAACAGCGCCTGCATCGGGTAGTGGCTTTGGACTTAGAACATCAATTGCTGAAAATTGTATATCACCAGTTGCGTTAAAAGTAAGATCTAGACCGGAAACTTTGTTGGTCGCCGCATCTGTATTTATTACTACGTTAAGCACCTGTTCCTGATTGGCTGGTATTGTCGCGGATGTAGGTGTAAGCGTGAATGTGGCTGTCGGACCCACTGCGGATGTTTTTACTTGATTCTTCTGAATGTAAGATAATATATAACCTATCGATAATATAGCAATGAAGCTTGCTATGAGCAGTGTTTCTTTTGAAATTTTCATAATATATAGGTACTACTCTATCAAGATACTGAAGTTTCTCGCGAATGTCAAGAATTATTTTAGACTTTGTTTGCGAGTTGGATAAAAGGAGTGACTTTATCTGCTACATCTTTTTTGACACGTTTAAGACATTTCGTGCACAATGACACAACAACTGTTTTTCCGTTTTCGATTATTTTTATATTTTGAAGATTAGGTCGAAAGACTCTTGCGGTTTTAGGAGCTCGCTTTTTCCATCTACCACCGGCCACACCACGATGATGCGTTTTAGAATTTCCGAATAAAAGTCCCTTTTCGCAGTGATAACAAAACATTGTTGTGATTACCTAAATTAAATAAGTCTTTTTATGATATCATAGAATCTTGAGGAAATCAAACGATGCTCCAATCTTTAATTGAAAACCCGGTAACTTTCGCGCTTTACATTTTTGCATTAATAACGGCTATTTCTGTGCACGAATACGCACATGCCAAAACAGCCGACTTGTTAGGTGATCCTACACCAAGATTGCAAAAAAGACTAACTCTCAATCCCCTCTCACATCTGGATCCTTATGGTATTTTTTTTCTTGTTGCTGTCGGTTTCGGCTGGGGTAAGCCGGTCATATTTGACCCCTTCAATCTGAAAAATCCAAGAAAAGACAGTATGCTGATTTCCTTCGCAGGACCATTATCCAATCTCTTAACCGCCATACTGGCAGCCATCATATCAAATACCATCACATCGCTTGCTGTATACATATATCCATTTATAAGTCTAAACATAATGCTATGTATATTTAACCTGATACCAATCCACCCGCTAGATGGCTTTAAGGTTGTGTCTGGAATCTTAACAGGCAAAACGAAGAAATCCTGGGATAGAATGGAGAAATACGGTCTGATTTTTCTAATTATTCTAGTCTTACCTATAGGCGAAGGCTCAATCATCGATTCCGTCCTCCATCCCTTAACCTCTCTTATAGTTAACTTAATGGTGATTATTCCGCAGCTTCCTTAGCTTTAAGACATTTTATATAATCCTGCGTGTCACATCCGGAAAAAAATTTAGCCTTAATAGCCTCACAATCAGTCTCGTTGCAAGTTGGAGAGGTGGTAAAATCTGCTGATCTAAATTCGTCATTTTCACTTCCGGTATCTGGTATATCGGCAGTACCAGCTGATTTTGTCGTAAATGTCCAGGGTACTCCACCATTATCATATTTACTATCCGCGATTCTTATCTGAAAATAATAAGTCGTCGCCGGTGAAAGTAAAGTCAGATCCAATGAATGAGAAAGTGATTTTTCGCCCTCCGGGGCTATGAATGTTAATGATGCCGGTGAAATACCGTATTCGATCACACCCTGTGATTCTTGTCCAGTCGACCATGATACTTTTGCGCTGTTTTCCGATATTCCAGACACAACCACATCTCTTGGTGCAGTGTCCTCCGCCCTACTAGCAGCCGCCTGGAATATAAAGTAACCACCGGCGATCAAAAAAAATGACAAAACTACACCAATCATAACAGGAACAAATCGTTTAGTTTTTGGCTGTGGATTCATATATTTTTATAGTAATAAGCTTGCAATACCACCCACTACGAATAATATTGCCCCGGCTGCAGTAACTGCATTGAGGTTGTCAAGGCTGCCTGTTCTTGGCAATTGGGTAGGAATAGGCGATCCATTAGTTCCTCCTGTACTTCCATTTCCGCCAATACTGGCATTGCCGCCGTTGCCCGGTCCACCTTGACTTCCGCTTGAACCACTGTTGTTTCCTCCAGTAGAACCAGTTCCACCTGTTGTGGGTGTGACCGTGCCTGGGGTTCCTGTTGTACTCGGCCGAGGTGTTGGAGTATTAGTTGGCGCAACCACGGTAAGAGTACTTGTATTATTCTGGGTACATATAATAATGTTACTCGCATTTATGTCATTCTTGACGATTTTGGAAGTGTCACTCGCACTAAGATCGCAGAAAAAACTTAAATTTGCCGTTCCTGGCGCTAAAGCACGGAAGGTAATTGTTGCCAGCGTACCCGCGCCTTTTCGTGAGGTGGCCGCATCCTGAACATGTCCACGAATCGTGACTTTACCAGTGGTTATACTGTGCTGAACCGAAGGAAAATAAGTTCCGTACACTACCGACTGTACTTCAAGTACCTTAGTATCGTACAAAACATACACATCAGAACTTAAGATTTCCTGAGAATCAGAGTCGACGGTTACACCTATTTGGGTTGTTGACCCAGTAGTTAAAGACCCGCTGGTCGGACTAAATTTTAAGAATGCTGCATCTGCATTCTTAACGTATCCAAACGTCATGAACAGAACAAAAATAATTGCAATTAATTTTTTTTTCATTTGATTATAGTCCGAGTATTACCGTCAACATTATAAAGAGTAATATTGTCAACATGATCATTAATTTCAGCTTCGATTTATCATTATCGTCATCATCGTCGTCTCTTTCGCCGTCATGATCTTCATCGTCTCGACAGTCTTTATCCTTATCTGGCTTTCCATCGTCATCCCCATCATCATCGTCTTTATCTTTCTTTTTATCATTATCATCATCGTCGTCATCCTTATCATCCTTGCCATCATCGTCATGATCATCTAAATACTCCGGACAAGGTGCGGGAGTACCAGTTACAGAAGTGGGCGTTATGGTACCGGTTATAGCTGGGGTCGCTGTGCCAGTAACTCCCTGCGTTGGCCCGGTGGGTACAGGTCCAGTAGGAGTCGCGGTTGCATTTCCTATTTTTACACTCATCTGATTATTGGCGCTACAATCAATAATATTTGTGGCGTCAATATCATTTTTAACAATTTTAGAACTCGCAGTCGATCCTGAACCACAGACAATACTCAATCTCGTTACCACTTCCTTTAATGCCTTAAACGTAACCGTTGCTAGTCTACCGGTGCCGGTACTGGACGAGGCGGGTGTATTTACCATTCCTCCGATGCTTAAAACACCTTGCTGATCACTATGTCTTACAGAAGGGTAAAAATCTCCGTTAGTGAGTTGTACAAACTGTACCGCTGATGCATCATACTGCACGTAAGCATCAGTACTCAATGTTTGATTATTAAAAGTATCAACGTTGATAGCTACGGTAAAATTCTGACCTACTCCCGCAGTTGTCGCTCCCGGATCAAATAGTATAGCCGGTCCACTACCTATTGCTGGATTCAGCCCATTACATGAAACAGCATTCGGAGCAAGTGCGCAGGCAACTTCGGGAGCCAAGTTCCTTGGACTTCCGACCGCCCACTGGTACCAAACCTCATCCGGTCTACCGATCGGACCGCCGATCTGTTTAAATAGAATAGCACGATTCCGACAATTGTTTACATTATAACCTGGTAAATTTTGACGACACTCCGACCAAAGCGGTGATGATTCGACAGCACTGACTCCAGGCAATAAAGCAAACAGGATCAGAAATACACTTGACAGAATATAAATATTTTTTTTCATAAATTTATCTACCTGTCGCTTCTATAGTCCGACTGGAAATACTACTGTCTGTTATTATCTGCATAGATAGTCCAAAAAAAATTATGAAGACTACTATGTACAGAATCATAAGAAAATGATGTTTGTAAGTTTTCAACTGATTCATATATCCATTTAGTAATTTTTAATGGAATAATTAATTATTAACTGATTTTAAGGCTAAATGCAAGCGCTCGAATCAACAAATTATATTTCATCGTATTTCACCGAAAGGGATGCGATAACGAGCGAATAATCTTGCGTATCCACCAGTCCGTCTTGATTCAAATCTGCAATCGCAAGTGCCTTGGGATCGGTACTGCCAAAATTCAAACGCATATATGCAAGATCGTATGAGTCGACAATTCCGTCTTGGTCAGGCAGATCTCCAGTTAATAGCATAACACCTGAAAAATCGAGCGTATTATCACCTGCTTTTAAGCTGATCTGTCCGTTGTCGCCACATCTATAAGTGCCGTTTGAAGTTTCGGTCGGATTCTGAACACAAATCCTCTTCTGAAGGTGTTGTGGACCTTTAACAAATACTTTATATTTATTTCCTGCTGGCACATTGACTGCTGTCATTCCCGACCATACTCCTGATCCATCAGGAACGAATACTACATTTTTTGTGACAACATTCGAACCTAAACCTCCACCGGCTATTGTGATTTTGACATCAAGCGGATGCGATGCAGCCGGCTTATTCAAAATTCCCTGCAGTTTCAATTTCATATTCAGTTTTACATTTCCAGTAGGTGGTAATGTGGGCGTGACGCTAATCTGTTTACACAAACCCGACTCACAAATTCCACCAGGACAAAGTGTACCATCTGGGGCCTGCTCAATAACGCAACTATGATTTCTAGCAACCGCTTTCATACAGGCGGCAGTAACGATATCGCATGGCAGAGTAACACATTGACTTGTTGTCGGACTACAAATCTGGTTATCGGCACACTGCGAATTATCAGTGCAGGTAAAGACTGTCGGAGTTGAAACCGGGACACATTGTCCACTCTGACAGGACAATCCGTTACCGCATGGAGTACCATCTGGAGCGTCTACTATAACACACTTATGATTTGCAATCGATCCTTCTTTACATACGGGGAATCCAAGAGGACAGAATAACGGTTCACATACTTTTGACTGAGAACACACATAATTAAAAAGACAATCGTCATCGGTATTACATGCCGCCCCGACCGTCGTAACCTCGTAAGTGCCGTTCGATACAACAACGTTATAAGCATTTTCTGGAATATTACCGGTTATCTCTTTTGTAGTAATTGTAAACTGTCCATTTCCTATCTGCTTTCCTAGTACATGCAGTTTCATTAAAGGCTCCTTAGGCAACTGATCATGAGTCAAGGTGGAAACATACGTAATATCGACAACGCCTGTGGCTGCGTTTATGTCTTTTTTGATTTTCGTGAATTTACCCGCATCACCACCAGTTGAGGCATCAATCGGATCATCGATCGATGTAATATCGATTATCGAAGGATCATAATTAAACACAAAATGAAACCCAGATACACCCTGTCCCGCAGTAACTCCTGTAATACCTAAGTCAACTATTCGTGTTTCGCCTGTCTTCATACTTACGGGAGACGGCAAAAATTTTACATTTAATGTATTCGTACTTACGTCATTAATTGTGTAAACACCTTCATCGACACCCCCGAATGCATACAGTTTGCCGGTTATATTCCCCACCACTTGCGATGCGGCTTGATCCAGTTTAACTTTACCAACACCGCCGCCGATGCCCTCGACGGTAATTTTAAGATGAATGATCGATGGCAATTCAGCGTCAGTTTTTAGGGATACATGTGAAATGTGCAAATTCTGATCGTTAATTGTCTGCACCACACTATTATATATAGACGTATCTTCCCCAGGGAAAGGCGCCGGTCTTGATACTTTAATAAATTTGATAGGACCCTCAGCGTTAAACATTAAATCCACACCGGAAATTTTCTTAATCGCATCAGGGCTCTGTATAATGACATCTATATCTTTTTGAGTACCAGAATCAAATGTTGCCGCGTTTGGGTTCAGTGCAACCGTTACAGCGTCTTGCGCGGCTGTCGTACGACGGGAAACATACTTGTTAAAATACCATACAAAAGCAGCGCCTACTATCAACGATATATAAACCAGAAGAAACAATTTATTTTTCATGTATACCATTTAATCCTAAAGATTTTAATCCGTGAAATCAATAGCATATTTCATTACTCGTCTTCATCGTATTTTGACGATAATGTTTCAATAACCAATGAGTAATCTTGCGTATCAACGATTCCGTCTAGATTTATATCGGCCTGATCCAGAGCCTCGGAATCCGATCTGCCCATTTTTTCCCTTATATATGCTAAGTCGCTGCTGTTAATAAAACCGTCCTGATCGGAGCCATTAACTCTCACATCTCCCACGGAAAATAAAATACCTGTCATATCGATCACGTTCTCTCCGCTTGCTAATGTAATATTTGGCTTACTGCAGCGGTATACTCCGTTATTATATGTAGGCGCAGCGTCACAAATCTTTTTTTGGAGATGAAACGGTCCTTTTATAAGCATGTAATAACCACTTCCTGGTGGTTCATTAATAGTTATTTTTCCCATCCATACCCCGTCGTTCCCATAAGCAACCGGCACTTGATAATTTCTGAATCCTGAGCTGCTGTTTTGCCCTAATTTAAGCCTTAAAGTTAGGTTTTTCTTACTTTCCGCCGGCTTCGCGATTATTCCCTGAAAACGTAACTTAAAAATCAAACTTACCGCATTTCCACCGGCTGTCGGCTGGGCTGTTGGTAATACTGCAGTCGGTGATGGCTGATTCGTTGGAGAGCCAGTGCCTATCGTAATATTAACTCCCTGAAACGGATTCAATTCGTATGCGTAACCTGTAATTTTACCGACTATTTGTGCTGATGTTTGATTAATACTTAGCGTGCCTACGCCGTCAGCTGCACCTTGGATAGTTATATTAACTTTTGCCGCCTGCGGCAGCTGATCGGAAGGACGCGCAACCACGTAAGAAATCCGGGACTGCGTTGGTGAAACCGTACGCACAACCTGAGTAAAAGGTGATTTATCACCTTCCGGGAAGGTTTCGGGAGACGAAATATCAATAATATTCGCCTGTCCCCCGGCAACAAATGTAAGATCAATTCCGGAAATATTATTACCAGCGTCTGCCGGCTGAATCAAAAGCGATATGATTTTATTTTCATTTGCATTTAACGAAAGGGTGGCAGGAGAAAATGTGAGGTTTATCTTCGCCTGGCCGGCCGAAGATTGCGGCGCATATTGGTTTGTAAGATAGGCAAATCCGGCGATGGCACCGCCTATTACTCCACTAATAACAAACAGCCCAATAAAGTATTTTATATTACGAGGCATAACTATATTTCATTATTCACTACCTCTTATACAATTTCAAGCATAGATATTTTTTGAATCAATTTGACATTTCACAACGCTCTATTTATAATAGCACCATGTCACTGAAGAACAAAACCGTAACAAAGGTATCACTCGATGATCTTCCCGATCTTCTGACAATTAGGGAAGTTGCACAAATTCTCCGTGTTTCTCCGCTCACTATAAAACGCTGGGGCAAAAAAGGCAAGCTTCCGGCAATCCGTATAAACTCGCGCGGCGACAGACGCTACAAAAAACATGTAGTTCTCCGCCTTCTAGGAGCTGAGCAAGAAGAATAAACCACTCCTTGACTTCTTAATATTATAGGCCTATAATTATCGTTAGGCACTTTAACAACACGTATCCATAGTAGGGAGAAACGGAGGCCCGAATGATCTGGTTTATACCGATTACTATCGGTCTATATATCTGGTCTATACCCTCCGCAAATAAGTTTGCTGCGGGTATAACCGTCCGTACGCACATTTTTGCTGTTATTGGCAAAAATGGCTACGTTCGGTATATTTGCGCCCCCGTCAACTCCCTGCTATACGCATATTGAGGAAACGGCCAGTTTAGACCGGATGACGGTGAAAGTCTTCACCTTCGCCCGGTCTAAACTTTGGCCGTGAAAATTTTTTCTGTTCACCTTGAAGGAGGTTGGTATGACACGCTTAACATTGGTAGTTGTAGTTTTTTTAACTTTGTGTTTGGGTATTGTTTTAGCAGACCGATATTGGCAACCGCAACCTGCTACGGCCGATGAAATCGGCGAAAGCGTTGTGGCCCGAATGCAGCCCGGTCTTTCCGTGGCCGATCTCGACAATACGCTCACGCGTCATAACGCCCCGATCGCGACGTCTGTCGCTGATCTGGGCAATCGTGTCGGCAAAATTGAATTGGCTCTGGAGGCAACTCCAGTAGCCACATCACCGACCACGGTCACCACCTTGGTGACCAATTCGGCTAGCCTGACCGCTACATCTAGCATCACAGTGACACCAGATGTCACGGCAACCGCTGATGCCGTCGATTTGGCGATGCGCGCAGCTAATATCGCGACCGCAGAAGCGATTATTTTAGCAAACCAAACCCCAACACCTACCCCAACCCTCACTCCAACACCCACACCGACCTTGACGCCCACCAATACCCCCATCCATGTCGTCATCGACAACTTGCCTGGGGCAGTTGAGGTCGACCCGAACTCAGTGGCCACCTTGGTCGCTGGTTCGGTCGCAGCCACAGTGGCGGCTTTGCCTACCCAGTCAGTGGTGACGGTCACCCAGATCGTTACTGCGACTCCGGGTCCGGTAGTCCCGCCAACGGCAATGCCGACCCCCACCTCGGGGGAAATTGTGCCGGAAGGCGCCGGGCCGGGTGAGTAGATTTTTTCAGAAGAAGGCGCGCCGGAAAGGGCACTTCTTCTGAGATTTTCCTCAATGCACAAAAATTTTATAAACCGCCTATTGCTGGCGATTAATAAACATTCTTTGTGTCGCGTTAGCAGGGAGCCTTTGTTTTTTTATAATATACTTCATATATGTCCGAACAAAACTCACCATCTTTTCTCGACAATAAACTATCAAGACGACAACTATTGAAATTAGGAGGCGCCTTGGCCGTATCCACAACTATAGCCGCAATAGAAGCAGCGATTAATCCAGCCGTAGCCCAAACACCCGATAACCAGGAACCGGTGCCAGAAACTTTAGACGATCTCATTTCAAAAGATCCGGCAATTTTAGGAACTTTAAACTTTACTGAAGCCGCCAAAGCAGGAGAAAAAGCCACTATTTCATCCGAATCACTCCCCTTAAATTATCCTGACATGCCGGTTGCTACTTCAATATCTTTTGATAATAAATTCCGCAAACCCGAATATAAGGGCGCATCGGTCGGCCGTTCGGCAAAAACCGGCGCCGAAATAATGGCTATTCATTCATCAACTCTTGAGGGTGGAATACCGCTTCCGGGCGAAGGTATGCGCACGGCGACCGAGGGTCATTATAAAAACGGGTACTTAGGGCCGACACAGATAGCCGTACGCATGCGCGATATTATAAATAGTACTGGAACATTTACTATAAACCTCGCTGGGGCGGAGGAGAATTTGAAACCAACAGGGGTAAAACTTTATCCGCCGGGCAAAGACGGCCGCCCGCTGCTTGAGGGCGATCTGCTTAATTATCTTTTCAAAGACGGCGATGAAAATACTCTTAAAATGATGTTCTGCGGCACAATCGCTCCTTTTGCCATGCGTGAGCTGAGCGATAAAATAAAAGACACAACTGACCCTGGGCTGAAAGCCGCCCGAGAAATTTTATTAAGCGGAAAAGCAACCGATGCAATGATTCGCTCAACCCTAGCCGATGTAATCTATCCAATTTTATATAAAACAGATCCCGATTATGCGCAAAATATGCTTGTCCGCAGTACCCGGTATATACGTGAAACTGGCGATATTTCCGAGCCCTTAAGATTCGTTAATAAAGAAGAAATGGAAAAACGCTTTGGTCTGCCTTTGGAAAAATTTTTTGGATCAACTTATGTATGGACTTTTGAGCTAGGTAAAAAATAACCCTCTTAACCAAAAAATCTTTTGAAAAAATTACCAAATACACTCCTAATTCTTTTAACAAACCGCCTGAGTCCTCGCTCGTGCACCACATCTTCCGCCGGTTGCGGACCATATTCCGGTTCTTCAGTTGACTCTGTGTCAGCATTGACCACTTCATCAGCTGAATTAAGTTGAGCTTTTTGAGCATTACGCTGTTCCTGAGCAAGAAATTTCAGATGCTCTTCAATCTTCTTTCTATCTTCCGGAGATACTTCGCCACCGCTAAGTATATTTTTTATCAACGCGTCTGCTCCTGGTGGCAGGTTATGAGTATCGTCAGCTTCAAGCATCTTTATAAAAGCGTCTCCTAAACCTGCCTCCATATCGGCAATTTGCTGAGGTTTAGCTTCATGATCGCCTGAACTTTCGCTCATATATTAAAAAAACTTCGAACCGAGCGAAGCGGCCGCAGCACCCGCCGCCGGGAATCCGCCTACTGCAGCAAGCGCGATGAGCAATGCGATAACAAGCTCCCGACTCCCGAAGCGCTTAAGAATTTCCTTTCCCCATCCGGTTTTACCCATATCTTTTGGCAGCAGTCCGGCATCCTGGTACTTGGTTACTACCGCTTCTATCTCTTTGCTCTGAGTTAAATATTTATCTACAATGGGCGCTAATTTTTCCGAAGTGACCAAAATTTTCACCTCTTCCGGTCGAGGCATGTTGCCAGCCTCTTTCATGTTGACCAACATGTTCACCAAAAGTTTATCCTGCATACCGTCCATATAGGCCTTATCACCCCGCATCGACTCCAGCCGCTTTTGTGCGTCCGCATCATTGCACGTACCACCAGTGTACGCACCCGGACATACCGCATCCAACAGCATCCCCTCGATTACGACCTGCGGACCACGGTTCGGATCGAATACCACTGCCCTGTCCTGATTTATAAGTCCGAGATCTGCCTTGAAAGCCTTGTATGTTGGCGGTTCTTTAGATCTAAGGCTCCAACGACTGTAATTTGGATTCTTGACTGTCTGTTCGGATAAATATTTTACAGA
>CAYYYG010000012.1:0-20388 GCA_964476135.1 uncultured Gammaproteobacteria bacterium
TCGGTTCTATTTGGAATTCCCTTGTCTTTAAGAAACTTATCAAACTCCGCATCTCCGGCTTCCTTATTGGCCTGCTGGATTACTACATTATATGTATCCGTTTCCGGTACATAGTCCATTTTGAAGTACTTACCCTCATAATGGGTTTTTTTCGAGAGTTCGGCAATTGCCAGATCGACGGTTTCCATTGTGGGCTCGATATTGACATAATCCTGCCCTACCTGAGGTCCATCGGGATTGAATGTTATCGTCGGAGACGGATTGACATTCTCCCCGTCTGTCGGAATAATATCGCGAGTCGGCACGATCTGTGTAGGCGTCGCCCCAGGATTGCTAGTTATCGGACGACTTGGCCTCCGGCTTATGAAAATCAGCAGCGAAACTATGAATATAACTGCAAAAACTATTGAAAAAATAAAAATTTTTTTATTATCCTGTGATTCCATATTTTTATATAAAACTATTATTTACCGATCGCATATGAAAGCTGGCCCAAACCTGCCGGAAAATCCGCCAATGTGTACCACATTTTACCGGGCGGTTCTTGCGTATACTCTTCCCAACCGATTCCTGAGGTGCAGTTGTTGGAGTTACGCATCCGAAAACGGCCGTTTGCCAAGTCTACATAGTCGACGGCGAATGCGTGGCCGAAATATATATTCGGATTGGAGCCGCAGCCGACGCCGCATTTTACGGATGGAGTGGTTGTCCATATATATCGCCCGTATTTGTCTATCTGTTCTTTCCAGGTAGCCAAATCGGTGGTAACCGGCACGACCAACAGTCCTAAATTGTTCTCGATATAATTTTTAACTATATTAGTAATATAAATTCCGTTCGATGGATTGTAACTCCCAAGTAGCGTGAGGTCACCGGCGATCTTGCCGGTTACGGTATTGGAATCACCGGGCACACGACAAGAATTCTTACTGCTGTTATCGTATCCTCTCTGCTTGCAATATATCATCGCCAAAGAAACCGGGCCGCAGCCGTGATTTTTTAAAGAATTGTAAGAATCCTGAAGTGACGGATTCATTTGGCAAAAAAAAGGCCAGGAACCGTCGCTGGGCGGGGGTGTAGGATAAGTTGTGCCCGGGCCTGGCGAAGGATATGGAGTTAAAGGGTTCGTGGGATATGGAATACCGGTAATTGCGTTTCCTCCGGCGTCGCATTTCGATCCGAATTTCTGGATTTGCCTTATGACATTTCCGATCTCAGTTGCCGATCCTCCTCTTGCGATGACTTCATAAAGCGCCGCAATTGCCCGTGTTAATGTCCATTCGCAAACGGCCTCCGCTTCCCTTGCGCCTTTAGTAAAAACGAGGCCACATATTAATACTATTATTAAGAAAGATTTAAGTAATTTAGAGTTCATAGGAAATTAAACTTCGCGATTTAATAACAATTTTCAGATTGCTATGATTATACGGTAACTTTTATATTGACAATTGTCAAGTATTTCTTCATAATGGAAACATGGTTGGATTTTTCAGTTTCAAAAAAAATCAGGCCGGATCCCCAGGGCCATCTGATCAAGATGGTGTTGTGGTTCAGCATACAACGGTCACTACACAGCAGCAGTCGCAGCCACAATATTACGGCGGCGGCCAGTCTTATAACGGCATCGGTTCGCCTCCCGCACCTCCACCACCGGTAATGCAGCAGCCGACAACAACTCAGACAACAGTAACAAAAACCCAGACTCCTCAGGGTACAGTTTATAGCGCACAACAATCACAACAGTCGCCATACCAAAATCAGCAGGCACAATATCAAAACCAGCCTGTTTATCAAAATCAGCCGCCGCAGTATTCTAATCAGCCTCCGGCACAACAAAATCAGCCGCCAGCACCGTCAGCTCAATCAGCGGCTCCTAAGTCACAAAATGCCGCTGTACCCAAGCCTCCGGCTCCACCCGGTGCTCCCAAACCCGGACAGTCCGCGGTTCTAAACTCACAAATAAACGATCAGAAGCGCGGCGAACTCGATGTTATGACCCATCTTACTCAGAGGTCAAATAGAGTTTTCATGGCTGCCAACAATAAAGCCCGCGAACTTAAAAACGTATTCCTCGACAGTGAGCATCTTTTGCACGGATTACTAACCGACGGTGAAATTTATAAACTCTTCACCGACATGAAGGTGCAGCCACAACTTATCGAAGCTACCCTCATGCGCGTATACAAAAAAGAGCAGAGTCCGAAGCCGCCGCAAATTGCCCCAAGAATCAAAAGAATTGTCGAAAATTCATTAATCATCGCAAGAAAACTGGGTTTTGAATTTATTTCTCCGGAACACATATTACTCGCGCTTTACGAAGAAAAAGAAGGTGTAGGAGCAAAAATCCTCGTTAAATTGGGAGTCAAATCGGAAGACCTCAATAAAAAAGTCTTAGGAAAAAAAGAGGGCATGCTCAAATCGGACAGCAAGGCGCCCGCTGCCAAAAAAACCGTCATGGAGCAGTTTACGATCGATCTGACCGCCAAAGCGGCTCAGGGGCTTCTTGACCCGGTTGTCGAAAGATCCGATGTTATCGAACGGGTTATCCATATTCTGTCACGCCGCACAAAGAACAATCCTGCACTTGTGGGTGAGGCCGGCGTCGGAAAGACAGCTGTTGTCGAAGGTTTGGCCCAGCAGATTGTCGCCAAAAGAGTTCCGGAACCTCTTCTTGATAAAAAAATTCTTGAACTCGACCTTATGGGTATATTGGCCGGCGCATCACATAGAGGCGAATTCGAGGAAAGAATGAAGACTTTTATCGAAGACATACAAAATAGTCAGGGAAAAATAATCGTCTTTATCGACGAAATCCATACAATAGTTGGTGCCGGTTCTTCGGGAGAAGGATCGATCGACGTTTCCAACTTTCTTAAGCCCGCACTCGCCCGCGGCGAGCTGCAGCTTATCGGCGCAACAACTTTAACCGAGTACCGAAAATATATCGAAAAAGATCCGGCACTTGAACGACGCTTTCAGCCGGTTCTCGTTCCGGAACCGACCGAGGAGGCAGCTATAAAAATGGCTAAAGCCTTAAGAGATAAATACGAAGCATTCCACAGAGTTAAAATCCCCGATGAAGCCGTCGAAGCCGCAGTAATTTTTTCAAAAAGATATGTCGGTGATCGTTTCTTGCCTGATAAAGCCGTCGATCTTATCGATGAGTCGGCCTCTGCCGTGCGACTTCCTTTAATATCGCTTCCGGAAGTAATGAAATCATTGCAGGATCGCGCGACACAGCTTATGCAGGAACAGAAAGAAGCTGAAGCTAAAAATGACCGTGTCAAGGTAAGAATAATCAGGTCAAAGCTTGAAGAAGTACAATCCAATCTCAGAGAAAAAAAAGAGGAATACGATCTAAAACGGGCGCAAACAACAAGTTCCGTTTCAATCGATATCATCAAAGATGTGGTTTCCCGCTGGACAGGCGTTCCTGTAAATAAAATCAGCAGCTCCGAAATGGATAGGCTGGCTAACCTTGAAAAAATCATGCATCAGCGGCTTATCGGCCAGGAAAGAGCGGTGACAGTTGTTGCACAGGCTGTCAAAAGAGGTCGCGCCGGCCTGAAATCGCAGAGCCGCCCGATCGGAAGTTTCGTTTTCTTAGGTCCGACCGGTGTCGGTAAAACGGAGTTGGCCAAGACATTGGCGGAAGTACTTTTCGATCAGGAAGAAGCGATGATTCGCTTCGACATGACCGAATACATGGAAAAACACGAAGTCGCCAAATTACTTGGTGCACCACCGGGCTATGTCGGTTACGAAGAAGGTGGTAAGCTTACCGAAGCCGTGCGCCGCCGTCCTTATTCCGTTGTATTATTTGACGAGGTCGAAAAAGCCCATCCGGATATCTTCAATATTCTGCTGCAGATACTCGATGACGGACGCTTGACCGATAACAAAGGCCATGTAATTTCCTTCAAGAACACCGTAATAATCGCAACATCAAACATCGGCTCCAAAGTTATCCAGGACGAACTTCTCAAAAACGGAAAGGGCGAGGTCGAGGAGCCGCCGGCTGTTTCCACATACACCTTTTTTCAGACCGGCCGCGAGATTCTTACGATCGGTTCAAAATATTTTATCCGTGTAGGTAAGGGTGTCATCGAAATCGCCGAAAAGAAAAAAGAAGAAAAACCGGAAAAACCAAAAATATTACTTACAACTTACGCCTTTTCTCCCCGTGGCCGGGAGCTTGTCACGATCGATAAAAACGTTTACGAAAGGGACCAAAAGCCATCCGACAATAACGCACAGCCAAGCTGGACTAAAAAAGCAATCGCCGAATACTTTACGGGACAGCAGTCGGAAATACCCGGAGTATCTCTGCCCACCCAGCACTTTGACACTCATGCGATTTCAGCAAAGGGAATGGAGATGATCAGCGCCGGGAACATGATTTTTTCGAAAACCTCCACCACGTCAAAAATCTGGAACAATATCTCGTTAATAGATTACTTTAAAGATAACGTTGTTATAAATGCGCTCCCCGATGCCCCAGACGAGCAGCTGCCGACAGCCAAATTCAGCACGCACGCATTCTCATCAGATGAAATGGAGATTGTGACTTATAACAATCGTTTCTGGAGAAGAAAAGAACAGACAACTGACTGGGAAACCGGATTATTGAAAGATTATTTCACGGGTCAGACCATTACCGAAGGCCATAAATTTCCGGAAACTATCTGGACAAGTCATACCTTTACTCCAACCGGTTCGGAGATAATCGTGTCCGGCGAAGACATCTGGACACACTCTCCGGAAAAACCAGAATGGCAGCATACTAAAACCGTAGATTATTTCGGAGATAACCCACCTGTAAAAGAGGAGAAAAAACCGGAAGAGGCCGAACTGAAGCTTCCGGAACCGGTACTTTCCGAAAACTGGAAATCAGGCATGCTATTTGATTATTTTGCCGGCCAGGAAATAAAGACTACAGAAAATGTCGACCCCGATGCCGCCCGCGCCGAATTCCCCTCACAAGGATATGAAACGCAGACGATTACACCAAAAGGTGGCGAAATGATAACAAAGGGAAACATGATATACGAACGCGATAAAACGACCGATAAAATCTGGAAAGCGATGTCTTTGATCGACTATTTCCGCGGTCAGACAATATCGAACGCGATGCCCGATGCCCCGGAAGAGCAGCTGCCGACTGTTAAGCTGAAATCGCATGCTTTCTCGCCGGATGGACTTGAAATCGTCACCTATAAAGACCGCTTCTGGAAAAGAAAAACCGGCATGAATATTTGGGAAACAGGACAGCTGCAGGAATACTTTGACGGACAGGAAATTCCCGGAGGCTCCTTCCCGATCACTCATTGGGATATTCATGTCTTTGCCCCGGACGGCCGGGAAATCATCATCGTCGGTGAGAATGTATGGTTTAGAGAAGCTAAGCAAAAAGCCTGGAAGCATCAGAATCTAAAAGAATATTTCGGTGACGACTTCCCGCTGGATCACGAACTGGATGAAAAACAGAAAATCGAGGAAGAAACGGATAAAAAACGCTATGACATAATCAAAGAAAAAGTCATGAATGAGCTTCGCAAATTCTTCCGGCCGGAGCTTATCAACCGCTTTGATGAAGTAATCGTATTTGAGCCGCTCAAGTTTGCACACATGATGAAGATCGTCAAGATACAACTTAAAGCTCTCGGAAAGCTGCTCGAGGATCAGGATATGGACTTCACATATACCGAAGCAGCCCAGAAGGCAATTGTACGGGAAGGATTTGACCCAGTATTTGGTGCCCGCCCGCTTCGCCGCGCTGTACAGAAACTGATAGAAAATCCGATTTCATCGATGATCATCGAAAAGAAGGCGGTGCCCGGAGACACAATAGTCGTTGATTTCGACGGTGTAAATCTAACCTTCGATGTGTCAAAAACTGCCCTTCTTGAGGAGAAAAAAGAATTGCCGAAATTCTATTTCACCTGTGAGGTTTGTTCCTCCGACTTTGAAACAGCGGTATTACCGACTGCAACAACAGTCTGTGCCGTCTGTGGTTCTCCTAAAGTTCATAAGAAAAAAGAAGAGGAGAAAAAGAAAGAAGACATAAAAGACGATAAAAAAAACGACAATAAAGAAGCGAAGAAAGCAGAGAATAAAGAAGTAAAAAAAGAACCGGAACAGGAAAACAAGGATCAAAAAAAACAGACTGAAGCACCACAGGAAAAAGAGCCGGTAAACAAACAACCGGAAATTCCGCCGGCCGGCGATGAGTATGTAAGTACCGGTGGACAGTCTGCGGGAGTATAATGTTATGGTGCACACTCCACTCGATTTCGCAAAATTAAGGGATAAATATATTATCCATATTACTCGTAAAACATCCAATTCCCTGATATTGGTGATTGGGATTATTACGCTGGTTTTTTTGATGATTCTTATTGCCCGCATGCTCTTTTCCTAAACCAACTATTTGCAAATCTTTTTCAGTTACTCTATCATTAATTAAATGGGCATCGAGACACTTACGCACCAGTTCGAAGCAATTACCCTCACCGTAAACATAATGAATTTGATTCTCACAATTTCAGCATCGATTGCTCTTCTTCTGATTTCCGAAAGCTATCACGACTCAATGTTTTCCAAATCCATGATATTTTTCTTTGGCTCGGTATCACAGATGGGAATAATCCAGCTGTTTTTTTTACTGATTGAACTGACAATAATAAGGGTCGACCCGACAACCGTTTCCCTAATCTGGCATTTTGCATATTACTTAGGCATTATCCTGTTTTTTGAAGCGATAAGAACAATGATGAACATTTCACAATTGAAGGGCAGCCGTGTATTCAGCAACGGTAAATTTATGATTGTCTCAATGACGATTATCGCATCGCTTCTCATGCTCGGACTTTCCGGCCTTTTTCAGAACCTTAACAAAATTTATCCGATAGGTACAAAACTGCACGAAGTCGGCATTTATCATTACATATCCCTAATAATTACTGTAGCTGTTTTATACTATCACTCCCAGCTCACCAATAAAATCAGCGGCGCCTTCGGGATTATAACCTCACCAATATTTTACTCGCTTATTATTATGTGTTTTATCCATGTATTCGAGCTCGCCGCCGAATCCTGGATGCTCTTCTCGGTTGACTACGATCTTATTGAAGGAATAGAAATATGGATATGGCTCCCGGTATATATATGTTTGAATTACGGCTTTTGGAAACTTTATGCTCTATTGAAGCGGGATAAAAGAATATGAATACTGAAGAAAAAAAAATTATTGACTTCTGCTACTCGATAATCAACGCGAAACACGAGTCGGAAGCGTTAAAAAAACAGAGGACGAATTACCCTCAAGACGGTAACTGTCTGGCATTGTACTATCTTCTCGAGGAGTTCATAACTACAAACAAACAGCCGGCGGTAAACCGTGAACTTAATCAAAAAAACTTACGGGAAGAAATAAGAAATAAAGCGGACCTGAGCCTTTGTTCCGCCGATTTTCGTATAATCTTCCTACCTCCTGTCTCGCAAAAATTAACGGCATACATGTTGTATGTTGGCGACCTGGAAAAACATTTTCTTAATAATTTCGGTCCGAAGCGTCTAAAAAAAATCGTCGACAAACTTACAAAAGAAACAAATTTCATAGGATTAGACGTCACCAACAACGGTATCGGTTACGAAAAATTGATCAAATCGGCTCAACCGCAAGATAACTCAATTTATAAGGAAATATTCAACAAGATTTATACTGCGCTTTATGAGGAGATACGCATCTGTGTCGGCGAAGATCATGCACGCTCGATCATTTCCTCAACCTACCAGAAAATCATCCAGAAATATGATTACTCGATTACTTCATACATCTTTGACATAGTACCAACAGGAATTCTGGATTATGAAAAATTGATGTTTATGAGCCGAGAGAATCTTGAAAAACTGGTACAGCAGCGAACGGCGGAGCTTGAGGAGACCAAAATCCACCTTGAAGAAAAAGTAGCGGCCAGAACAATCGAGCTGCGTGACGCCAAAAGTCGGGTAGAAACCATCCTTACTTCAATTGGCGATGCCGTTTTCGCAGTAGACCTGAGCGGCAACATTATTCTTATGAATTCGATTGCCGAGGAACTGTCGGGTGTTAAATTTACTGATGCAGTTGGAAAACATTATACTCTCATATTCCGATTCATTTCCGAAGAACAGCCTAACGTTCCCTACGGTCCTTTCGTCGAAAACGTCATCTCAAGCGGCAAAAAGCAAAATCTTGCCGCTCATACCCAGATAGTGCAAAAAAATGGTACAAAAATTACGATCTCCGACAGCGCCGCACCAATTGTCGGCGTGGACGGTAAAATAATCGGCTGTGTAGTGGTATTCCGGGACTTCAGCCGTGAGCGGGAACTCGAAAAAGCCAAAGATACCTTTCTCTCTATCGCAGCCCACCAGTTAAGAACACCGCTCGGCAGTATGCGCTGGAACCTTGAAATGCTGCTTGCCGAAGACGTCGGCTCACTCGACCCGGAAGTGAAAAAGGTCATTACCCAAATATATGAAAATGACAAAAGATTAATTAATCTGGTTAACGACCTCCTGAATGTATCGCGCATCGACCAGAAACGGGTTGCGTTCGAGCCTATCCTGACAGACATTATCGGATTGACGAGAAATATCATCAAAGAAGTTGACGGACTGGCAAAGAAACGGTCGATCAAGATCGATTTCATATTCGACATAAGGCACGCGTTTGAAATTACCATTGATAAAAAACGCTACATCGAGGCGATAGAAAATCTGCTTTCCAACGCCATAAAATATAGCCAATTCGGAGGTCAGGTAACAATCGCTATCGACCGAATGGCAAACCGGATGGTTCAGATTACCATAACCGACTCCGGAATCGGTATACCCGAAAAAGACAAAGGTAACATTTTTGCCAAATTCTTCCGTGCCGAAAATGCGATAAAAAGCGAAACCGAAGGAACTGGCCTTGGGCTTTATGTAGTAAAATCATACATCGAAGATATGGGCGGACAGATTAGTTACACCAGTACCGAAAATAAAGGCACGACGTTTAAGGTGCTAATACCTGACAGATAATTATTTTCTTTGCGCTGCGAACATTTTCGCAACCTCCTCAAGGGTCGTTGCATCCTCGGCACGACGGTCGTCTCGGAAAGTTTTCAAGCGCGGAAATCGCAGTGCATACCCCGGAACATCAACATCGAATGCCGAACCCGATTTGGACGGTTTCATTATCCGCCCGGCGGTGTGTACCGGCGATCGGCTCAATTCATCTGCCTTGATCTCAACAACAATCGATGGCTTGACCCAGACATCACACTGCATAAGCTTATCGACTTCGTAGGCTGAAGGAATTTTTTCTGTTTTAAGTTTTTCACAGCGGACGTAAAGCGCTTTCCATTCCTCATCGCTCAAACCCGTACCTATTTTGGCAACTGTCGTAAAGAGATCCTTTTCTGCATCATATACACCAACCAGAAATGCACCAAGTCCAAAACCGGATCTCTTGCCGCGGCCGTAATCGTACCCCATAACCACACAATCGATGGTATCATCAATCTTTGAGGAATAGCTGCGCTTGAACTTAATCCAGTTCCACCCTCGGGCACCCGGCTGATAAGTGCCGTCCATTTTTTTCGCGACAATCCCCTCAAGTCCACGTGAAACAGCATCGTCAAAAAGCAGCTCTATCTTTTCGGGAGTTTCGACCGTCTCCTCCGGCGCGAGCATAATCGTATCTTTGAATATATCGCCCGTTAATTTAAGATGCTTCATAAGCTGGCGCCTGCGATCGACAAAGGGCGACTGCACGTAGTTTACGCCGTCGGCATATAGAAGTTCGAAGGCAAAAAGTTTGAGTGGTATTTCTTTCGCTTTCTCCTCAATACCGTATTTCCTTTTACGCTGTACCGTTTCCTGAAAAGGCAGAAAACTGCCTGTCTGCTCATCAAAGCCAATTGCTTCCCCCTCGAAAATCATCTCCTCGGCCTTTACTTCCGCTTTTACTCCGGCAACAATGTCCGGATACATATACGACACCTCTTCAAGATTGCGGGAATATAACTTTGCCTTATTTTTTTTATAATGTATCTGCAATCTGAAGCCATCGTATTTGGATTCGATAATACATTTGCCTATTTTCTCGATGATTTCCGAAGACGAAGAAAGCCGTTCCGCCCGCATCATGAGAATCGGCGTGAAAATCCGCGGCTGTACATTTTTCAGTGAATCGATTCCTTTTTCTTTCAACAATGATCCAACATATCCTAAATCGGGACGGACATGGTATGCCCGCTGTATTTCGGGCCGAAGGGATTTGCCGCCGGTCAGCATCCAGGAAAGAGCGTCAAGGATCGTCATATCTGAAAATCCCAGTCTCATCGTACCCGTCGGTATGCGGACGAGATATTTACATGATCTGGGATCAAGTTCTCTTATTAATCCGGCCAGAATCCCGATCTTTACCGACTGCGAACCGTCTCCAGTCGCCCCCGCAATCCTTTCCAGTTCTTGAAAGACGTGTTCGATGGATGAATCACGTGTTTCAAGAGACGGCATCTGTGCTTTTAAATCGACGACTGTTTTTCCCAGATCGCCGGATTTGCGGAAATGAGAATCGAGCATGCTCTTTTCAATATGCAGTGCGTCGATTATTGCTTTGGCGACCATTTTCTCCGCCATCCCAAACTCGACGGCGTCGTAAATAGGCGCCACCCGGCCCTGCATCAGATAAACAGCTTGGGGTATCTCAGCCGCCTTAAGCTCTCCGAAAAGATCAGCGATCAGTTTCGTCATCTCAAGACGTGAAGCAGTAGCTTCGATTTTTTCGAAATATTCGGCTAACCTGGAAAATTTCATATTTATGCGGATTCGTAGCGGGCGCCTTTGGTGCTGCCGACTTTTTTTATAATGCCTTTTTTTATAAGATCCTGAACATCGCGAAGAACCGTGTCTTCGGAAATGTCGGGAAAAACAGATGCAAACGATTTATTCTGCAAATATCCGATATTCTGTATATACTCAATTATCTGTATCTGCCTATCTGTGAGATATAGCTGGCGTCCTCCCAAACGCTCCTTCAATTTCGTGTCCTGTGATAACTTAAGAATTTTTTCCTTGATCCGTTCAAACTCGTAGGCGGCTCCGTAGGTAAAATATTCAAGCCACACGGTAAGATCGCCCGCAGACGCTTTCTGCAAACTATGAAAATAAGAGGCGGCATTGCGATCGTAATATTCCTCAAGAGAAAAAAATCTCCTGATGTCGTATCCGCCGAGCATGAGCATGAGTGTGGCTAATGTTCGTGCGACGCGTCCGTTTCCGTCTATGAAAGGATGTATACGTACAAGCTCATGGTGCGCGATACCGGCTTTCAGTATCGGGTGTAGCTCTTCCCGGTCGTCCTTATTCAGCCAGTAGGCAAATTCTCTCATAAGTAATGGAACCTCAAGAGGAGGCGGCGGACGGAAAGATACCTCGCCGGTCTGAGAATTGCGTATCACCACCTGCTTCAGACGATACTCCCCCGACTGGTCTTCTGGTAGTATTTTATACACGATAATACGATGGATTTTACGAATGAGCTGGTCGGTTATTTTACCGATCTGTCGATTTACTTCTTCTTCGGCAAGCTCAAGCACTCGCCTATAGTTGATAACCTCCTGAATATCCCGCTCCCGCGCGACGATTTCCTTCCCCATAAGAACATTCTTAGCTTCTTCTTTAGCAAGCAGGTTTCCTTCCAGATGTGTGCCGTGATGTACAGCCCGCACCACCGCATCCTCCCGGAACTGCTTTTCCCAAAGCGGCAAAATAGGCGCATGTTTAATGACTTCTTCAGCAGCTTCGATCTTGGAGATGGCGGTGAGAATTTTGTTGCTGATTGCGAACTTGGGATCGAACATGGAATTATTATAACACCCGACCAAGGACTTAAATATGTATAGTCGGGTCGTGCACTTCGTAAACCTTCCGGCTATGCTCATCAACTATCGTCGGCACAACAATAAGCTGGCCGCTGCGGACTGCTGCATAAACAGTATTATCTTTGTATAAATCCAGATATAGCGCATCAAGTTCTGCCTGAGCCGTAATATAAAATTCGTTCTTTTCGCGCCAATCTCTTTCTGAAACGGGAGTCGACAAATAAAGATATCTTCGTTCGCCTGGCTTGATCTGATCCATAATATTAAGGATCGTACATACAGGATCTCTTGAACGAGCGTTGGTGGAAGGTGTGAGCTGAAATGCTTGCATTTCCGGGTCGAACTGCCCCGGATTTTTTCCGTGCATGGAAAGTACAATCGCCTCCTCATCGTGGTGCGCGTGACGGTGGGTGGGGTTGTCGGCTTGTGCCGGCAAACCAGTAAGGTGTTGAAAGCCGACACGGCGGGCAAAATACCACAACAAAGCCTGTTGCTGTTTGTCGGTGAGGTCGGGATGCGAGCGATAAAACTCCTCTTCGATACTGCCCCTAATATGAGCCAGCTTCGGATCGTTAAGGATCGCTTCGGTAACGGCCATAACTCGTTCGTTGAAAGATACATAGAGCCGACGATTGGTAAACGTATCATGATCGGATCCAAATGCAAACGCTTCACCCAGTTGCGCTTCGATAAATCCGGCATTATTGATGCTTAAGGTCGATGAGGCAAATGGCACATCGCGCCCGTACCCGTGGATAAGCCCGGCGTCGTCGGTATTACTAACTAGCGGTACAACTACTTTACGAAGCGGCGACATCCCCCGTGCTTGACGAGCTTCGTTGTAGACGGTGGTGATTGCGGGTACCGTGGATTCGCCTACGATACGCAGGTTGCCGATGACGGCATCGTCTTCATATATCACACCTTCCCGCTGATATTTTAACGCCTTACCACATCCATGATTTGGATTATGAAGACTGGTATGCGGCTTAACTATCTGAAGCATTTCTTCATCTGGCACTGCGTGTTTGGCTATTGAGCGAGTCAGATAAGCAGATGCCGGGACAATAAGACCGTCGCTGCGCTGCATAACACCGATTTCTGCAGCGAGCGATCTCCAGTCGCGGCCGTTGCCTCCGTCGATTGCGGCCGCCTGCCGTCCGTCGCCACACTTAACCGTCCCCACAAACACCGGGCCTATGAGAAGACGCTCTTTGCTTAACAATTTCTTATGAGGCTCCGAATCGAGGATGCCTGCCATTTCGTTATTGGAGGAAAGAAAGTGCATTACCCGCGCTTGAACTTCAGGCGCATAAGGATTTTCTGTTATCCCTTTTGCCACCATGTGATGCTCGTAGGCTTGAAACTGTGTTTCTAACTGCTCTGCCCCATAATCTTCACGCGTGCGGGATGTTTCTACCATAGAGAAGCCTTCAGGATAACATATCTAAAATTTACTTTCCAAACCTTCGCTGTCGAGTTTTGTAATCGTCGATACATTTCTGAAATAAATCGCGGTTGAAATCGGGAAAAAGAAGGTCGAGAAACATCATTTCGGCATATTCGCTTTGCCAAAGCATAAAGCCCGACATCCGCTTCTCCCCGCCAGTCCGGATAATTAGGTCGGGGTCGGGAATACCGGCCGTGTCAACACTCCCCGATATGTTTTCAGCGCAGACGTTACCTGCCTCAACTCCACTCCTGACGATTTTTTTTACCGCCCGCACAAGTTCTTCTCTGCCGCCATAATTGATGGCAAAAATTGTCGTAATCTTCTTATTATCTTTGGTTTTTTCGACTGCGCTTTTAATTCCTTCTTTTATGTCGCCCGGCAACGCTTCTATATTACCGATTGCCAATATTCGCGCGCCTTCTTCATGAAGCAGATCTACTTTCGATTTCAGGAATTGACGCATAAGCAAAAACAAAAATTCGATTTCCTTTTTCGGCCGTTTCGTAAGATTTTCCGTGGAAGTAGTCCAGAAAGTGAAATACTCTATGCCAAGATCGCGGGCAGCCCGTACAAGCTCCGGCAATACCCGGTCCGCCCCTTCTTTATGCCCCATAAAAAAAGGCAGGTTTCTATTTTTTGCCCAGCGGCGGTTGCCGTCGGGGATGATTGCGACATGAACCATATAAATAACTATAGTCTTCTTGACAGGGAAAATCATTTCATTTACACTGGTAACATGGTATACGCAGCTGTCAATTGGGGAAGCCCGACTGTAAACCCGGTCGCAAAATACTCCAACATCGCCTCAATAACCAATATTATCGCTCCAATGCTAATAACAGGCGGCGCGGTTCTTTTCCTTGTCATGCTTATTCGGGGCGCGTTTACCCTTATGACGGCCGAGGGCTCACCGGAAAAAGTGGGTACCGCAAAAAAAACATTCGGCTATGCAATCTTGGGGCTGGTTATGGTGCTTATGAGTTATCTGGCGGTCCGGTTAATCGGATGGATACTTAATATCGAAAGCGAGCTCAAGCCGCTCGGACTTTAACTATGATACCTTTTATTAAACAAGTAATGGCGCAATGCGATCCGAATAGTCCTTTCGGATGTGTGCAGCCACCGGCAAACCCAAACGCCTTCAACGGCGATCCGGTTACACAAACAGCCAATTTCATGACATTGGCAACCCGCTTAGTGCTCACCGTCGGTGCGTTAACTTGTCTTATCTATTTACTTTGGGGCGGATTCGATTGGATCACTTCGGGCGGTGAGAAAGAAAAAATCGCCTCTGCGCAAAGAAAAATTACTTATGCCGTTTTAGGCATTATCTTCATGATGTTATCGTTCGGTATTTTTGCCGTTGTCGCCGGAAACGTGCTTGGACTCGTAAAGACAGTGAACGGCAGCCTGATATTTTCGATCCCCAAATACGGGCCTTGATCAATTGCATGAGTAATAATCATCTCTTCAACATAAATCTTGCAAGCGAACCGTTTGAAAATTTAAGATATCGTGATCGAACTGTACTTTTAGTATTGCGAAATTCAAAAGGTGAATTTATTTTGGAGGGATCAAGATTTTACCCGCCGGGAATTTACCGACTACTGGGTGGGGGCGTTGAGGCAGATGAAAACCCAATTGAAGCCGCCCTACGTGAAATGCAGGAAGAAACCGGAATTCGCTTACCAAGCGATGTATTTCACGAAATCGCCGAAATCACCGTCAAGGGTTTCTACAAAAACAATAAATACTCGATGACATCATATATATATGATGTAAGAACACCTATCGATAAGTTCGAACAGTCTGCAGAGGTAATCGATACAATAACATTATCACTCGAAAATTTTAAGTTACTGATCGACAGATGTAATAATATCAGTGCCGATAAAATACACAATCTTCCTGATTACTCCTACTCCTGGGCGGATTTCGGAAAGGTTTACGGATTTATTCAGCAGGTTGCTCTCGAATCAATCCCAAATAATCGACAGCAAGCGAAAAAGCATTAGGAATGCTATCTGATCGCTCAGTTATAGATGACAATATCATTGCAAATCCAGACCCCTTAGTGCTCCCGCCGGCTCCGGTAATTTTTGCCGCTCCGTATTTGTCTAGAGTACTAAGAAACCGCATCGTCGATGCGGAAACAACCCCGATAGACTCCAGAATTCGCTGATTTTCGGAAATACATTCAGCAAACAAAGAGAAATCTTCCTTAACAAGTGCGACCACCATTCGTTTCGTAACCCGCTCCATGTTCTCAAACAATGCCCTCATCGCAGTCGGATTCTTATTAAATTGCTTTCCCACCTGTGAGACCATGACAGCAGTTGACTCGGCCGGTTTGCCGGTATCGATAAGAAACAGCCTCTCCTCTATCGTTTTTGGGATCTTGATATTCAGAGCTGAAATCGTTTTTAAAAACTCAAATTCTTTACGATAATAAATCAACCCTCCCTGACAGGAAGCACTTACATCAACACCTGAAGGATTGGTGTGGAATTTTTTTTCAATTTGATAAGCGATGTCATTAACCGTATTTTTTTCTGGTATTTGACCGGTAAAATACTCATAAACGGCGGCTGCCCCGGCTACGGAGTAAGCAGCTGATGAGCCCATACCCCGGCCGCTTGGGATATTGGACTTTATAAGTAAATGCGGATCATTTTTTTGAAGATTTATGCCTTTTTTTTCGAGCCATTCCCTCACCTTCGAAATAACATGCTCTGCACTCTTACTCTGTGAAGATTTTGCGGCTCCAGCTATAGAACAGGTTAACCTTTTTTTTATGGCAACGGCAAGCGCCGGCTTGCCATAAACAACGCCATGCTCTCCAGACAGAATTATTTTTCCTGGTGCTGAATAAGAAATCATTTCCGGACAAGCTTCAACTTCAGGCCGTAGGCGATAACCCCCTCACTGTCGGTTTTTCTTGCCTTCCGAAGAGTCACAGCTACTTTTTGACCGATCTTGATTTCCGCGGGTGTCGCGTCTACTATTTGACCAAACATTTTCGTACCATCATCAAGCTTCACCAGTGCGACAGGATAAGGTGCATATGTTTTAAACTCGACACCGGCAACGACAATATTGGTCCATGTTAGGATAACCCCACGCTTGCCGAGATTCTCCCTTATTTCCTTTTGTCTTCTCCAAATCTTTACCGGACTGATCATAAATAACAGAAACTTATATTAAAAATTATTTATTCCCCGAGTGGAGTCCCGATCATGATCGGGACGGAATCGAGGGGCTCAACACCTCGACAGGCTCGGTGTAAAAAAAACTAAACTCCCAATATCGTCACAACCGCCGTACCACCCGATCCGCCGACATTATGCGCCAGCCCGTATTTTGCCCCTTTAACCTGTCTCGATGTCGCCTGACCACTAAGCTGCATATAAAGCTCACCTAATTGTTTAATGCCTGTTGCTCCGACCGGATGTCCGGCTGCTTTAAGGCCGCCTGATGGGTTCACTATGATTCTCCCACCGTTGCCAAGCTGGGTTACGTACTGAGCGGATTCCGCCCCGCCACGGCCTTTTTTCCAGAAACCGAGATCTTCCATCGCCAGTATTTCGGCGATCGTAAAACAGTCATGCACCTCGGCAACATCGATATCGGCTGCTGTAATACCCGCTTCCTTATATGCTTTTTTCGAGGCGATTACGGTGGCCTTAAGCTCATCGAGCCTGGCGCGACCGGCAAGGCTGATTGTGTCCGTTGCCACTTCACAGGCTAAAACATGTGGGCGATTACGATAATTTTTACATAACGACTTGTCGTTTGAAAGTATTAAAGCCGCCGCGCCGTCTGAGATAGGCGAACTGTCCAATACTTTTATCGGATCAGCAACATATGGGCTTTTAAGAACCTGATCCATAGTTATCTTTCTTCGAAACTGCGCTTTATCGTTAAGACTGCCGTGATAGTGATTCTTAACCGCAATATGCGCCATACTCTCCTCGGTATACTTATATTTTTCCAGATAATATCTGGCCATCATGCCGTAGAGCCCGGGGAAGGTAAGTCCGGCTTCCTGTTCTTCGCCGGACGCAGCGGATGCCAGCGCCGATGTAACCTGATCGGGGGAGGCGTCGTTCTGCTTCTCTGCACCAACGACCAAAACCGTTTTATTATTGCCCGCAATATACTGTGTTGCCAAATGGAATGCAGAGCCTCCGGAAGCGCAGGCAGCCTCGACTCTGAAAATAGGAATATTCACACCCATTATTTCGGCAATCTTGCCTGTTGCATGCAGGTTGTTCTCAAGAACTCCGCCCATCATATTGGCATAAAAAATCGCATCTATTTTGCGGCTCTCGAGCTTTGTTTCCTTCAATACTCCAAATATCGCCTCAGCGGCAAGATCGTATAATGAACGCTCCCAGAGCTCACCGAATTTGGTTGAATAATAACCGATAATTTCACTCATATAATTCCCATAAACTTCAAATATGTCGGATAATCGATAAATATCGGATCAGCACATGCTTCCCTAAATGAACAGCGTACTTTTTCCAGGTTTTTTGTGACCCGGAAAATAAATGCATCCGAGCCAGCGCCCGATCCGTAAGAAGCAAAAAAAATCAGGTCCCCCGTTTGTGCAACATCGAGCACCTGTGCCAGTCCAAGAAGCGCCGAGGCGGTATAGGAGTTACCTAAATTAACAACAGACAGAGATGGTTTTACCTGCGACTCGGAAAAGCCGAGCGAGCGGGAAACCTGAAGCGGAAACTTGCCGTTTGGCATATGAAAAACTCCGTACTTGAAATCGGACGGCTTCATTTTTGTTCGAGTCAACAGTATCTCGGATGCGTTTTTGACATGCTGAAAATATGCCGGCACGCCGGTAAAACGACCGCCGTGCGAGGGGTAGCGCATGCCGTCACGCCGCCAAAAATCTGGAGTGTCTGAGGAATAGGAGGTGCAGTCGATAATTTCTATGGCCACATTTTTGTCTCCTAATATGAATGATGCAGAACCGGAGGCGGCGGTGTATTCAAGAGGATCATGCGGCCGGCCGGTGGCTTTATCGGAAGCAGTCACCAGACAATAATCGGTAAATCCTGACTTTATCAGTGAATTACCGGCGATCATGGCGCCCGTTGCTGCTTTACAGGCAAACTGTGTATCGAATGCCAAGTAATTATTCGGAATTCCCAAAAATTCAGCCAGGGTGGTTGAGGTTGGGTTCACGGCATAAGGATGCGATTCCGATCCGACAAATACTGCACCGATTTTTTTGGGGTTTATTTTATCTCCGATTGCCATCGAAGCTGACTCATAGGCCATAGTCAGCGAATCTTCGTCGGGCCCGCCTACTGCTTTTTCCTTTATATTAAGTGCTCCTTCTATATCGGCTCCCTTTTTCTTCCAGATTGCGGCAATCTCAGCCGCCTTTATGCGGTAGCGCGGAACGTAAAATCCGTATGAGACAATTCCTGTCATATGTTTATATTAATGTCATTCCCGCGAATGCGGGAATCCATAAATCCTACAATTCACGTTTTTATAGATAGCTTATCTACCCAACTTCTTGTGCGCCCGGGCGAGGGTGTGTTCGGCAAGCGAGGCCATAAGCGACAATTCGCCTGCCAAAACGGCTGCGCCGGCAATTTTTACCAGTCCATACACATCTGAAAATCCAGTGACTGTGATCGCCTCCCGCTGTGTTTTAAGCTTCGTACCGCCGCCGACTGCGGCCATAAGCACGGCAGGTAAATTAACCGACATATATAAATTGCCGCTTTCGGTGACACGGAAGGTGGTTATGCCGTGGCTTCCCTCGACTACATGCGCAAGATCCTGCCCTGTTGCAGCATAATAAGCAGCGATTATATTTGCATAATGCGCATTAAATCCGATCGCACCGCTTATAGCAGAGCCGACCATGCATTTACCCAGCCAAACATCGAAGATATCTTTTGGCGTTGTTTTAAGTATTTTGGTAACGATATCTTTTTTTATAGTGATGTCAGCCGAAACCGAAAACCCCCGCTCCTTAATAAAATTCAGCCAGGATGGTTTTTTATCTATATCATAGTTGCCGGCAACTGAAAGGCAATGTATGCCTGTTTCATGCTCTATAAGCTCCGCAATCGCCTGGGTTGCTATAGTCGCCATATTCATACCCATCGCCTCATCGGTATCATAGGAGAATCGCACAAACACATATTCACCTACCCGCTTTATATCGGCCTGCAAATATTTCAGGTGATGCGATGTTGATTCGGCATGAGCCTTAAGGTGCGCCTCGTGTTCGCGGATCCATTTTTCAAGCGTCATCCCCTCCCGAGCGGATTTTACCCGAAAAACAGGGCCGCGGGTGGTGCCAGGACGGATTATTATAACATCCACACCTCCCGACTCCGCAATAACACGGCAGCCGCGGTTGACCGAGGCAACAAGCGCCCCTTCGGTTGTTGCAAGTGGAATGAAATGACCGCTTTTATCATCGGAAAACACAACCGGACCGGCTATCCCGAGGGGCAGAGTCACCGCGCCCACCAGATTTTCGCAATGCACCGATTTTTCTTCATCGATAAAGGATTTCTTAATCCCCGCAATCGATGTTTGCTGAGCCGACTCGATTATCTCCGCCCGCTCTATGTAATCTTTAGCTTCACGCAAATTACGCATAATATTTTATTAGTCGGGTAGAAACCACAAATCATTCTAGTGTTAAATTTTGACAATAGGTAATTATTGACCTAATACAGATAGGGATAAACTTGACTATTTATCTTATAATATGTAGAATATACATACCGCTCTTTAAAAAAACGCAATCATAGGGAGTTATACCGGAGTAAATCTTGATATATTTAGATTCAATCTTTTCTATTGCAGAAAAGTAAATAATGAACTAATTAATAATCAAAAATTTGCTTCGGGATCGTCTCCCTATGACTACATCAAATTTTACTTAATAGTAATGGTTGATGGTATTTTGGTTATGAAAACTCATACCCATGATACCATCAATCATAACCTATAATATTGATGGTA
>CAYYYG010000012.1:20488-21798 GCA_964476135.1 uncultured Gammaproteobacteria bacterium
GTTGTATTCGCGACACCGGGAGGAAATTTTTTGACCGATCTACGCAATTTGCTGGCAAACCTGTATCCTGAAGTGGAGTCGATCAGACGTGTCTTAACTGACTCAAAAATTAATGCTTCTGCGGTCCAACTGAGCGGCAGCGCTATCAATATGTGGCACAGCGTTCTAACTGAGGCCGAAAAAGTCGGCCTAGTTGGCAACATTATTGCTACGGCTCGTGGCACCTATTCGTACAAAATCGACCAGTTGCTGGCGCGATACGGGGTCACCCTGATGTAGTTCCGCACATAGCGGATGGAGACGATCGGGAAGTGTACGATGTTTGCTGGATTTATCCGGCAGGCGCCCAATAAGGCGCTGTAAAACATCTCACTTCTCGGAATCTTCATTAGAACAAATTTCATAACTGAAAAATAAAAAGAATATTTTTAATTTATTAACACAAGCCCATGACCACATCTGAAAAATGCCCTGTTGCTCATTTGTGCAGCCAGGTAGAAAATTACGGAGAAATGAGCGTAAACGACAAACAGGCTTTGGTCTGGCAGTTATTAACAAATCTGTGGAGAGAAGGCAACATTTCCCAGTTTGCCTACTGTTCCGGCATGGGCGGAAAACAGCCCAATGACTGTGTAATCACCAATTGCGGATTCCAGGATATAAATAATCTTACATTAAGCCCTCAGCCGAAAAAATAACTTAGATATTCATATAAAGGGCACCCGGAAAATTTTGAGAAAATACATCGCGAGGGTATAGGGGATAAATAGCGTTGTGTAAAGCATGATCAAAAAAATAATCCTCGGGAAATTGAACTTGGTGGCGAAGCGCACCGCCAAATAAAATAAAATCAGCTTCCAAAGCAGCAGGCTTACGGAATAGCTTATAAACAAAATGCTGAAAGTTTTTCCAAGAATCGACATGGTTCGCGGCGGAGGTATCAGGCGGTATAGGGCCGAATTAGTCACAAACCACAGTAATGTCGGCAGCAGCGTGTAGGTAAAAGTAAATAAAAATGGCTTCAGCTTCAATCGCCTGTCCCAAATATGCGAGACGCTAAAAAAGAACAATATCATCCCCGAAAAACCGAGAAAGAAAAAAAAAGGTGCAATAAGATCGGTCGTTATTATCCCCCGGACGCGCCTGGCAAACTGAAAATACAAACTGACGGAAGTTAATATAATAACAATCTGCAGAAAATCGTTTTCTTCGCTGATTTTTCGCATTGTGCGGTAAGGGGAAAAAATGAGCAAAATAAAACGCCTAACTACAATGGCTGCGGAGGCGGAAACGTTTATGAATACTTTCTT
>CAYYYG010000012.1:21898-28009 GCA_964476135.1 uncultured Gammaproteobacteria bacterium
TGCTGCAGAAGCGACGCCAACCGCACAAGAAGCGGCCCGAGAAATACATAAAGCGCCACGGTCGCAACAACAGACATCGGGATAATATAAATGAAGGGCATAATTTTCAGATGAGACACTAAACGGTGATATGTAAACGTCAGCCTGTGGCTTCCCAAATCGTTGGGTTTTAATAAGTATATTTCATCCGCCTTTTTAAGAAGTTTGTCCTGAAAATCTTTCATTCGTATTTTCCAAATGCCTTTATAAAGCTTTTCCGCGCCCGAAAAAGCAGGCTCTCGGTCGCCTTAAAACCCAATGATAATTTATCCGCAATTGCCTTTACCCTCACGCCATCCATATATTTGAGTCGAAGGATCATTTGGTAATCATTCGGCAATGAAGACAGTATTGCCGATATTTTGTTAGCCAGTTCCTTTTTTTCCATCTCGTCTTCAAAAAAAACACTGGTTATGTTCTCGACCATATATGCAGGCAGTGCGGAAAACAGTATTTTTTTGATCTTTTTTTTGCGAATTTTGTCGATGGTTTTATTGCGTGCGATCGTATAAATAAAGGTTTTCAGGCTGCATTGGAAATTAAAATCGCGAAGCGCCTCCATAAAGTCAAGAAACACATCCTGAGTTAATTCTTCAGCCAGGGCACGATCGGCAAGTTGATGCTCTATATAGCGCCTTATGCCTCTTTGATGAGCATTATAAATTTCAATAAGGGCGGCTTCGTCACCGCTTATTATCCGCCGTACCAGTTCTTTTTCTCGACTAATCAGATCGGTGTTTTTCATGTAATTGTGATGTAGTATAATATTTCCGTCAAGTTTACTTATTATACACAATGAATACAAATCGGAATCGTTTCCGGATACTCCTTGCTGCAGCGGCAATTATTATACTCGGCTTTTACGGCCGGAGCCTTTATGAACAATACTCATCCGGAGCCTCCAAACCTGTTTTTGCCAATGTTAAACTTTCGGAAATCGATAAAATAATTATTGAAGATGGAGAAAAACAAGAAATAAAGCGACAAAATAATAACTGGGTCATAAAAAAAGGCGATTCGGAATTCGCGGCCGATCAGGAAAGAGTCGAAAGTCTCCTCAAAGAGCTGACTACATTTACGAAAGGCGACATCGTTTCGGTCAACAAATCCAATCACGAAAACCTGGGAATCGGCAAAAAAGCAGTCACCTTTGCCGACGGAAAAAAAGATCAGACGGTGTATATAGGCATCCCTAATGCCAACGGGATAAATGTCCGGCTGGGAGGCGCCAACGAAGCTTTTATAGCACACGGACTCAGCGATCCTTTTTTTCCGGAAGACTACCGTAACCTGCGAGTGCCGCTTATCGCCGACAATAAAAAGACCGACAAAATCGAAAAAATTACCTTAAGTCATGGAAGTACTAATTTTTCTCTCGAAAAATCCGGCAAGGACTGGAAAATCGGCGGGAACGCGGCAAAAAACGACAGGGTCGATTATTTTATCGGCGACCTCAACACCTTAAAAGCCACAGATATTAAAAAATCCGATAAAAACCCGTCGGCCAAGGCTGAGGTAACCATTGAGGTCAAAGACGCCGAAAAACCCAGGAAAACATCTTTTTATAAGCTCGATGAAAACAGCTACACGGTAATAGTAGACGGCCTCGAAAAAACCCAGTACACAGTGCCTGCATCTTATGTGAGCTCGATGAAAAAAGAAACGAAAGACTTTACCGACTGATTTTAACGGACATCGATCGCATAAATTTTCTCTTTAATTAGAAGATATGCCTTAGATGCATATACAACCACATCACTCGCTTGGGAAAACTTTGACGATTCTATCTGGCGATCAAAAGCGCCTTCCTTAGTAAACACATATAGGGCGCCTTTTTTCTTGTCCCAGGCAAAAACACGGTCTAGATTTGGAGTTGTCAATATTTTATCGATGCGTGCTTCCGTATCGGGCAGCTCTGCCGGAAATTCATCCCTTGAACCACCGGTGAACTTAGAGATCTGTTGGCCGAAGCCGATATAGACGGAGCTGTCGATGGCGAGAGACGGCGAGTCGGTTAGACGGATCGAGTCGGCGGCGAAATATCCTTTCTTTGTAGAAAACCCGCTTTCCACCGCGGTATATTTATGCAGCTGATGCGACTGCTGATCGAGCAGATAAACGTTGCCGTTGAAAAAAGCTATATCGGTTATGCGCCCCCACTCCGGATCGTAGGCGATTATATTTTCGGCTTTATTATTCTTCAAAACATAAAGACCTTTATCTGGAATAAAATAATAGATATCGCCGTCATAACCGGAAACGAGCGCAGCCGATTTCATGCTTTCATCTACTAACACATCTAAGGATTTTTTTTCCACCGATATCACGTAAATGGCGCCGCGGCTTTTATCAAGAACAGTAAGCGACTGATCCATGAGCGACATTTTGGCTCCGCTTGCGCCCTTTGTATCGAGACTGAGGTCGTAAAATTCATCCGCCTGTCTTTCTTCTTTGTGGGTGATTTCATTTTCTTTATTCTTTATCGAATTATAAAAATCCGACAGCTCTCCCGCACCGTAATCGCCCACTTTTGTCCGGAGGGTGTTGTACTCTGCGTACGATTCTTCGATCAGCTTCACAGCCGACTGAGGATTAAGAAACGCCTCATCGGCGGCTCTTGCCAATTTCTCCTCGACCGCACTTCGCGTTGCGGCGATCAATTTTTTTGCCGACTCTTCCGAGCGGCGCTTATAGCCTAGTACAACACTCCAGATGAGTATCGCAGCCACTATAAAAACCCCGACCAATGTGATGAGTTTCCTTTTTTTGCCGATCGACACGCGCATCTGCTCTACCGGAGGTTTTGGTTCTGCATCAGCCGATTGAGTTTGCGGCGCTACGCCTGCTGCAACTGCGGGCGGACGTATAAATCGTACCGACAGCAAAACGGCACCAGTCAATTGTGGATTTTTTATAGCATGAGGAATGGATGCGAATACATTTTGAATATCTGCCGATTTAATCAAGCTAAGAAATTGCGCCTCGTCGCCTATTGCCTCTATAAACGCATCATTGGTAAAATAGAAAATATCGTTTTCCTGCGGTTTTCCAACAGCGGTATGATCACCCGAAATAAGGAGCGACGCCGCACCGTTTCTCATAACATAAACTGAGCCCGTGCCTAATGTACGAAGATGCAGGTTGCCGTCTAAATATACACCGACAGCAATCCCCATCACGTTATCAAACTTCGACGCTGCAAGCTCACCTGAGACCGCCTCCTCGATCGATACGCCATCACTTCCGATTTTATCGGGAAAATATTTAAGCATGTTTCCGGATAACATTTCCGCCGCGTCGGCCGCTCCGGATGCCGTTTCAAGAATTAAAAAAGTCGAAACGTCGGCGTCATAACCGGCATAACCGCCCTTGTGCTGCCTGCCGACATAACCGATGACTTCTGTATGGAGATCCATTACAAATTGATTAAATTACAACCAGCGATAAAATTACCAAAATAATAGCAAAAATGACCTGAAGCAAGGAAATATAGAAAAATAACCTGCCTTTGTTGGTTTCGTATGTTTTACTTAAAGTGACCGTTTGCCTGAGGAATACAAGAGAATATATAAGATAGATGAATGATAAAAGCACTGCAAATGCCTTGAAAAAAAATAAAATTATATTAGGGAGTGAAGAAAACTCCGGATTAAAAAAAGACTCGATGTTCATTATTTTTTTCCTCCGACGTCATTGATAATCTTGGCAACCAGTGTCGGATGCGGCACGTGGATGAATTCTATATTCGGCTCCGTACCGGCCGTCTGCACAAAAATATTCCCATAATTGAATATCGCTCCCCAATAACCTCCGGAGCGGGAAGTTACGTCTTGAATACGGTCCAACTTCGCTTCTGAAGTTTCGCGGTAGAGTATTCCGTGCTGATCGATATCGAGAACACGTTTATTGGTTACTATTCCGACATGGTAATAATAAAGAATAAATTTGAGCCAAACATAACTCAAAATATATATTAAGCCGGTGATATTGAGTATTATGCGGTGGCCGGCAGTAAAAAAAGCCGGTAGTATAAAATTGAGTCCAATCAATACGAGCAATAAAAACACAGATAAAAGCACCCACCCAATCTGGGTCACCGGATGAGCGCGCAAAAGCAGAATAATATATTCGTCCTCATCCTGTAGGTCGAACTTTGCATTGGGTCTTACGCACAGGGCATGGTAATAATAATTAGCCGGCTTTTTAGGATCTACCATATCATAATTATATACCCAGTTTATTCAAAATACACAAACTGTTGCTATTTTTTTTACACTACGCTATAATACTTTTTGTCTTGGTAGTCAGAGCGGTTTGGAACCACCCTTACCCATCCCGAACAAGGTCGTGAAACGAACCAGCGCCGATGATACTCGCGCCAAAGCGGATTAGCGGGGAAAGTAGGTCACCGCCAGGACATTTTTTTTGGCTTTTTTTAGGGAGTCGGCTTCACTAAATCCTTCTTAACGAATTTAACTCTCTTATCGACAGTAAACACAGAATCAACAACCGTCTGCTCGCGGCACACAGGCTCGATATTCTTAAAAGCAGACAGGTTTTCCTGTACGCCGCCGAATTTATTCAGCATCTCCATAAAAGTCGCTGGATCCAACATGCCGGCAGCCGACAGCGTACTCAAGATTCCCATATAATTAGACACGCCACAGATTTGGCTGCCGCTTAACGTTTCGCCCCAGCTGTAAATACAATCATCTTTTACGACTACCTTTACCGTTGAAGCCTGGTTCGAGGTCAAAAACTCGGCCGCAATATTATTTTTGACGATATAAACGGTTGCTGCGGCCCCACCGCTTCCCAATGCCGTACAGACTTGTGATTTAGTCAGGTCTATCCCCCGCCGTTTCTGATTAAGTGAAGGCATCGGTATTTTGGAAGGGATGACTGTAACTGTCGGTCGGGCTGTCTGCCGCTCTTTGAATTCTTTGTCCTTCTTTACCTGATCTATCTTAAAAACGAGTGCCAGGCCGACTATGACAAGTGGTACGATAATCGTGATACGTCCGATATGCCAAAAGACGCTGTGGATTTTGTCGTGCTGCATTTTTTAATTATGCTCCGTAATAGAGTAAATATCAAGCAGTGGAAAACAGACGATTTAATGTTGCAGCGATGATTGTGAATATTCATCGACTAAAGTCCGCATGCCAACGGCATTCCTCCCCATAAGCACCTGGTGCAGGGGTATTGTCAGACCACGGGACGTAAGCTCGCCCGTAAGAT
This sequence comes from uncultured Gammaproteobacteria bacterium, assembly GCA_964476135.1. Taxonomy (GTDB): domain Bacteria; phylum Patescibacteriota; class Microgenomatia; order UBA1406; family GWC2-37-13; genus CAYYYG01. Next base: position 27,179 of record CAYYYG010000012.1, read on the forward strand.
TCTGAAATGCCACCGCACTCGTATAATCTGGATTCGAACGGTTTTTTAGATATTCCGTCATCATCTTCTGCATAACAGCCAGTTTCTTTGCATTTCTCGTAATCACCCCCCTCACTTTATTATGATCAAGTACCGCATCGACAAACTGCGCCAGAAACTTTAATTTTTCATCATGATATAAAGATTTGTATGCCTGAGCTTCGGTTGCGGTCAGCTTAAGATACATATGACGGTCGATCACACGAGTCGTACCCGATTCCGGGTCGAAAATATAATTTCCCGGGTGGGGATCGCTGTGAACCAGATACATATCAGCACCGCTTTCATCTTTGGCCGTCGGCTGACTCAACTGGAACTCAAACAAATCACCGAGTCTCGTCGCCATGGATTGCTTCTCGGCCGGATCAACGGTGTTTGTGCCCAGCATACGGTTAACAGTTTCCCCCTTAGCACGCCGCTCCGCCTTAACCCACTGGTTTGTAAATACTCTTTCCGGAACACTGAATGCCGTATCGCCAAACCTGGCATTGGCCGCCTGAACAACAGTATGGAATAAATCGTCATCCGCCTCATAAGACGGATCGTTTATGTCTGCAAGACACCAGTTGTGGGAGAGCTCAACAAGCATAAGCGCAAGTTCGGAGCTACTGGGATCGGAATTATTGTTTATAACTTCGTGCAGAGCGGTTTCTGCAATCTTAAATCCTTTTCGCACAAACGAAGCAGCGTTGGGGTTGAGAAGCTTCAATACAATCTGCCCCGGGTTTCCGTTTTCTTCCATAGTTGCTGCGTATGTGGTATATAAACTTCCGCCTCCCAATGGCCGGCGCT